>DAIDAH010000145.1 GCA_027310735.1 Methylotenera sp.
TTGCCCTTGGATTTACTCATCTTATGACCCGAGCCATCGACCACAAAACCATGTGTCAACAAGGCTTCATAAGGTGCTCGACCATCAATAGCACAACCAGTCAGCAAGCTGGATTGGAACCAACCACGATGCTGGTCAGAGCCTTCCAAATATAAATCAGCAGGGAAGCTCAACTCAGGGCGGCGCTTAAGCACAGCCGCATGTGTACTGCCAGAATCGAACCAGACATCTAAAGTATCGGTCACTTTTTTGTATTGCTCGGCATTATCAGGCGCATGTTGTGCTAAGAAGGCTACGCCATCCAGACTGAACCAAGCCTCTACCCCTGTTTTTTCGACCAACAGCGCAGCTTGCTCTAGCAGCGCCGCTGTTTGCGGATGCGGCTCCCCTGTTTCTTTATGCACAAACAATGGCATCGGCACACCCCAGTTACGTTGGCGTGATACGCACCAGTCAGGGCGATTTTTAATCATCGCTTCTAAACGTGCACGACCCCAAGCTGGGAAAAATTCTGTTTTATCCACTGCTGCATTGGCATGCTCACGCAGCGCTGTACCATTCACATCTTGCGCATTCATGCCAATAAACCATTGGTGTGTCGCCAACTGCATGAGTGGCGTTTTATGGCGCCAGCAGTGTGGGAAGCTATGATTCAAGCGCACACTGGCTAACAAAGCGCCGCTTTCAGTCATTGCAGCTAAAATCACTTTATTGGCTTCTTGACGTGTTAAACCACGAATCGACTCAAACTCGACCATATCACTATTAAAGAACTTGCCGTCACCACCCATTAATACGCGTGGTTTTTCATTCGGGAAATTAGCTCGCATCACCAACCAGTCATCGTTACCATGCGCAGCGGCGGTATGCACCAAGCCAGTACCCGCGTCAGTAGTGACATGATCACCGCAGATGATAGGCACTTGGCGGTTGTCGAAAGGATGTTGCAACAACAAGCCTTTAAGCGCATCGCCTTTGCATGAAGCCAAAACTTTGGTGTAGGCTTCTTCGTATCTTGCTAAGGCTTTTTCAGCTAAGTCACGCACTAAAACAAGTAAGCCTTTACTCGTTTGTATCAAATCATACTCGAGCTCGGGGTTAACACTCACAGCTTGGTTAGCAGGCAATGTCCAAGGTGTCGTAGTCCAAATCACAGCATAAGCATCACCTGTGACTTCCAGACCAAATGCTTTACTTAAAGCAGCGTTATTCGCTACTTTAAAACCCACATCAATCGCTGGCGAGTTTACATCCTCATACTCCACCTCAGCCTCTGCTAATGCAGAACCGCAATCCACGCACCAATGCACAGGTTTACTGCCTTGGTAGAGATAGCCATTTTTATAGATATCACCCAGCGCGCGCATGATGTCGGCTTCTGTGTTGAAGTCCATGGTCAGATAAGGATTATCCCAATCGCCCAGCACACCCAAACGAATGAAGTCCTTTTTCTGACGCGCAACTTGCTCTTTGGCATATTCGCGACACAGTTCACGGAACTTGGCAGGGTCGATATTTTTACCGTGTGTTTTTTCTACCATCAGCTCAATCGGCAAGCCGTGACAATCCCAGCCCGGCACATATGGCGCATCAAAGCCGCTCATGGTTTTAGATTTAACGATAATGTCTTTTAAGATTTTATTGACCGCATGGCCGATATGAATATCGCCATTGGCATACGGTGGGCCGTCATGCAGAATGAATTTTTTAGCGCCTGCACGTGCTTTACGAATTCTTTGATACAGCTGTTTATCTTGCCATTGCTGCAACCATGCTGGCTCACGTTTAGCCAAATCACCCCGCATTGGGAATGTGGTTTCTGGTAAATTTAATTTGTATTTTATTTCTTCAGTCATTTCGCAATCCGAACCCTAATTTAGCCTGCACTTAAACCGGCATTTAATTCCAGTACTTAATCCCTGCTCTTGAAATTACAGCAGGTCACTAATGTTCAATAAAAAAATCTCGCGCAACTTCAACATCAGCTGCAATCTGTGCCTTTAAAGCATCCAAACTTTCAAACTTTATTTCGTCACGAATCTTACGTAAAAACTCGACATGTACATGTTTGCCATACAAGTCGCAATTAAAGTCCAGCACATGCACTTCTAACGATAGCTTTGGTAAACCCGCAATTGTGGGGCGCACACCCAAATTGGCAACACCATTCAAACCGTTCAATTTTACCGCATAAACCCCCGTCAATGCCGGACGCTCATGCCGCATGTGTACATTCGCGGTTGGAAAACCTAGCTGCCGTCCACGCTTTGCGCCATGCACAACCTTACCACTCACGCTATAGAGGCGACCCAATAGTAGCGCGGCTTGCTGTAGATCCCCTGCCGCCAACGCCAATCGTACTCGCGTACTAGAAACCCGCTCCGCCTCTGAATCAGGGGCGGCCAAATTTACTTGCGGCAAGCTGACTAAATTAAACTTAGCATCGATAAAGTCTTGAGTAGAACCCGCACGCTTCGCACCGAACCTGAAATCTTCACCAACTAAAATAGCTTGCGCATTGAGTGAGTCGCGCAGAATATTCTGCATAAACGCTTCTGCCGTCACTTTGGCAAAACGCTTATTGAAATGACATAAGTAAACACGCTCGACCCCTGCTTCAGCAAAATGTTCCAGCTTTTCACGCAATGAGCACAAGCGTGCCGGCGCGCTTTCTGGCGTAAAAAACTCGCGCGGATGCGGCTCAAACGTCATTACCGCAGAAGTTAAATTAAGCGCCTTTGCGGTTTGCGTCAATTTAGCCAATAAAGCCTGATGTCCTAAATGCATGCCATCAAAATTGCCTATCGCTAAGGCACTCGGCTGCTGCAACGCATGAGGTATGTGACGAAACACTTGCATTAATGATTCACTCGACGAATATAGTCACGCGGATGAAAGCCTAACAACATCAAGGTAGCAAAATAACTGGCTCCACCTAAAACCACCAATCCGCTTAGATATAGCAACCGCTTCATTAAACCAAAATGCAACCAAGCACTAGTATCGCCCATCGCAAAGTAGAGAACAGCACCCATCACACTTAATGCCATTAAGAGTTTAAGTAAAAACAATAGCCAGCCAGATTGCGGCTGATAAATGTTCGCCTTGCGCAAGTGGTAAAACAGCAAGCCGGCGTTGATGCATGCTCCTAGGCCAATAGCTAAAGCCAAGCCAGCGTGTTTCAAAGGCAATACAAATATAAACAAGCCATTCATAAACTGCGTCACGATCAATGTGAATATTGCGACTTTCACAGGTGTTTTAATATTTTGCCGCGCATAAAAACCCGGCGCTAATATCTTGACTAGAATCAGACCCAACAAGCCGATACTGTATGCAATAAGTGCCTGCTCCGTCATTGCAGCATCTAGCGGCGTAAACTTACCATAATAAAACAAGGAGATCACCAGCGGCGCGGCCAATACAGCCAAGGCAACGGCTGCTGGTGCGGCCAGAATAAAGGTTAAGCGCAAACCCCAATCCAGTAATTGAGAGTATTCACGCTCGTCGCTACCCGCATACGCTTTAGATAGGCTCGGCAACAGAATAGTACCGAGTGCAACACCCAATACGCCAGTCGGAAACTCCATCAACCTATCGGCATAATATAACCAACTCACACTACCAGTATCCAAAAACGAAGCAAAAATTGTATTGGTAATCATGGAAATCTGCGCCACAGATACACCTAATACAGCAGGCCCCATGAGCTTAAGAATACGCCAAACACCATCATCATTTGCGTGCAAATCAAATCTAGGTAATAGGCCGATTTGTTTTAGAAATGGTATTTGAAACATCAACTGTAAAAAACCACCAAAGAATACCGCCCAAGCTAACACCTTAATCGGCTCGGCAAAATGGTCAGCAAAAAACAACACTGCCGCAATCATTGAAACGTTAAGCCACACAGGCGTAAAAGCAGGGATGCCGAAGCGGTTATAAGTGTTGAGCACGCCTCCCGCCATAGAAACCAGCGAAATAAAAAATATATAAGGGAACGTAATACGCAGCAACTCAACGGTAAGCTGCATTTTAGCTGCATCCGCTCTGAACCCAGGCGCAATCAAAGTCACAATCCAAGGCGCAGCCAACATGCCGAGTAACGTTACGCCAACTAAAATTAAGCCAAGCCAAGTGGCGACACGGTTAATCAGGAGGTGTGTCTCGTCAAAATTACGCTGACTTTTATACTCAGCTAAAATAGGCACGAAAGCCTGACTAAATGCACCTTCTGCGGAAATACGGCGTAATAGATTGGGAATTTTAAACGCAACAATAAAAGCATCCGTCAGCATGCCTGCGCCAAATACGCGTGCAATAAGTGTATCGCGCACAAAGCCCAATATACGCGAAACAAAAGTCATGCTGCCGACTTTAGCCAGCGCTTTGAGTAGATTCATGCTTAGATGCTTAAGAAAATTTTATGAATTTTGATGAAAAAATAGTTTATTAACAACATATTGCGTGATTTTATCATGACGACTGTCATATCGCTGCAATTAGCAATGATATTTACATGATTTTAACTTGCATTGTTTTTATAAAATAGCTATTATTATGGGCTTCGTATTTTGAATAGCTTTTAGGAAAATCAAATGGCAAATACCGCACAAGCAAGAAAACGTGCTCGTCAAGCAGTTAAGCAACGTGCTCACAATGCAAGTTTGCGTTCTACTTTGCGTACAGCAATTAAAAAAATTATTAAAGCTGTAGAAGCTGGCGATAAAGCCGCAGCTACTGCTGCTTACAGTGAAAACGTAAGCGTGATTGACCGTATTGCGGACAAACAAATCATTCACAAAAATAAAGCATCACGTCATAAAAGCCGCTTAAATGCTGCAATTAAAGCAATGGCATAAAACCAAGTCTAACTAGACTTAATCTTAAAGCTTTAATAAAGAATAATAAAAAAGCCGAACTAATGTTCGGCTTTTTTATTTGCCATTTTATTATGCTGAGCAATTAACAATGCCTCAACACAACAAAATACTAACTTCCAATATTCAATTCCACACGAATCTGCATCGCCTGTTTAATTGCTTCATCACGACTGGCATTAATCACCGTATAGTGCCCCATTTTACGGCCAGCCCGCGCCTCATGCTTGCCGTATAAGTGCATTTTAAGTTGTGCATTATTAAACGCTTTCAACCAATCAGGCTCTGTTTGAGCGCCAGTAGCATCAGTCGGCCAAACATCACCAAGCAAATTCACCATTACAGCAGAACTATGCTGACGACTACTACCTAGTGGCAACCCTGTCATCACGCGCACTTGCTGCTCAAACTGATTAGTCACGCAAGCATCAATGGTGTAATGCCCAGAATTATGCGGGCGAGGAGCAATCTCATTCACCAGCAATTCACCATTACATACAAAAAATTCCACACCCATTACGCCTGTGTAGTTAAGCTTCTCAGCAACACTGATTGCCAGTTTCTGTGCCTGATAGCTCACAGCATCACTGCCACGTGCCGGCACGATTGAAACATCCAAGATACCATTCAGATGACTATTCTCTGAGGTTGGAAACGTAGCCACATTACCGTGTGCATCTCGCGCAAGCACTACTGAAACCTCATAATCCAATTTCAGCATTTTTTCCAGCACACACTCTTCACGACTAAATTGTGAGTAAGCCAATTGCGCTTCTTCTAAATTCTTAACCCTAGCCTGACCTTTGCCATCGTAGCCAAAGCGCGCTACTTTTAAAATTGCGGGATAAATATCACTCGCGTCATCAGGCACATCAGCCTCAGCATTAATCACAACATATGGCGCGACAGGCAAGCCCGACTCTTTAAGAAAATTCTTTTCGCTCACGCGGTGCTGCGCAATCGCTACACTTTGCGCACTAGGACGCACTGAAGTAGTTTGCGCCAAAAATGAAAGCGTATCGGCAGGCACATTCTCAAACTCAGTACTAATCGCCTCACAAGCGCTAGCCATTGCTTTCAATGCTTCTTTATCGTCAAAGGCAGCACAAATATGCACATCCGCAATCTTACCTGCAGGGCTATTTGCATCAGGGTCTAACACCGTGACACGGTAACCCATTTCGTGGGCTGCAATCACAAAGAAACGCCCTAACTGACCTCCGCCTAACATACCTAACATGGCTGGCGGAAGAATGACGGACTGAGGATCAATGTTTTTATGAATGATATTTTGCATACACTTGAAATTACTAGTATTGATTGATATTTAGTTCTTGCACACTGACCTAAGGCAACTCGGTAAGTTGCATTGCCTGCACTTTTTCGGCTTGCTTAGTGCGGAATGCAACCAACTTTTTCGCCAATGCGGCATCATGATTCGCCAGTATGGAAACCGCAAATAAACCAGCATTCGCAGCGCCCGCCTCACCAATAGCGAAGGTAGCTACAGGAATGCCTTTCGGCATTTGCACAATAGAAAGCAGTGAATCCTGTCCTTGCAAGTGTTTAGAAGGCACCGGCACTCCGAGCACTGGCAAGGTTGTTTTAGCTGCAACCATGCCTGGCAAATGCGCAGCGCCACCAGCACCGGCAATAATGACTTGATAACCCTTGGTTGCTGCCGTTTCAGCAAAGTTGAACATTAAATCAGGTGTACGATGCGCCGAAACGACTTCCGCGGTATAGGCAACACCAAAGTCAGCCAACGATTGTGCCGCCGCCTTCATAATAGGCCAGTCACTATCTGACCCCATGATAATGGCAACTAACGCTTGGTTCTTCATTGAAATTCCTTCAATTTTTCTAATTTATAGCAACAACACAAGATTGCAGCCTAGACAATTAATTAAGAGTTGCCTTTTTATAAAAGGACAAGATTATCACGATGAATCAGTTCTGATTCATCAAGATACCCCAAGATAGATTCAATCTCATTACTAGGTTTACGCATGATGCGCAGCGCTTCAATTGCCGAGTAATTCACTAAGCCACGCGCAATTTCCACACCAGAAGAATCACAGCAAGCCACTACTTCGCCACGTTCAAACTCACCTTCAACTGCGATAACGCCAATTGGCAACAGGCTTTTAC
>DAIDAH010000146.1 GCA_027310735.1 Methylotenera sp.
GCTCCGGATACTCACGCAATTCTTTTAGGCTAAGCAGGCGTGTTTTACGCACTAGCTTCACATCTACATTTAACCAGCGAGGATTTTCTGCAGTTGATTTTGGGTCGAAATACTTATGCCCGGCAATAAACTGTAAACGGTCTGGATAGGCAAGCTTACTCACTTCAGCAATACCTGCGATACCTGGCACATCACAATTAGAATGATAGAAGAATACGCCATCTCCCACTTTCATTTGATCGCGCATGAAGTTTCGAGCCTGATAGTTACGAATACCATACCAATCGACCGTTTGATTCGGAAACCCGGCTAAATCATCAATCGACACATCTGATGGTTCAGATTTCATTAGCCAATAGCGCATATCTCACCTTTGAATTTGATGCAGCCTATCCATGCTGACAATTGTTTACAGGGTAAATGAATGGGTGTTCCCTACGGATATAGCCTAAGCCAGCATCCTGAACCAAAAAGGCTCAAGTGGTAAAAGCCTAGAGCGCATTAGGCTCACTCGCTGAAAGTCCTTAAAAGAACGCAACAGGGGCGCGCACACAACAACTCGAATGACCAAAACCGATGCTATAAACTAGTTCAAGGAATTATTAGCCTAAACCGCACCGCAGAGAACAATCTTTAAAACTTGTTTTTAACTATCAGAAATCCAACAGTTTGATATATGCCAAATAAGCGATAAAAATTATTTGCATAACGTTGAGATGATTTTACTCCACTTTTATACGTACTTTTTACTGCACTTACATTTATTTTGTGACGCAAACCTTATCGATATCATCTTGCATTTTTATGATTCTGCGCTTGAAGTCACCTATGTCTACATTGCCACTTTTGCTATTGAGCAATTCATGCGATAAATTAAGTGCAGCCATAATAGCAATACGCTCAGCGCCAATAATTTTCCCGCTATCACGAATATCGCGCATTTTTTTATCTAAAAAATTAACAGCATTAATCAATCCAGGGCGCTCTTCATCGGTACACGATACCGTGAAATCACGTCCCATAATATTGACATCAACGCCTTTAATTTCACTCATCTAGTTACTCAACCTTATATTCAACGCCGCGTTAAGGCAGACTTTCCATCAAAGTCTCTATTCGCTCACTTGCCTGTGCCATATGTGCTTTCAACACGGCTGCATCTGCTTGCGTCACATTTAAGTCTAAACGCAATTGCGCGTTTTCTTGGCGCAAATCATTACACACGGAAATTAAGTGTGATAGTTTTTCTTCCAGTGCTTTTAAATCGGCATCCATACGCCCACTATAATTTAATAAATTGATTATAGTCAATAGGTAACACGTATTTTTCAAAGTATTACAATACATTTGAAAACATCACTCCGCCGCTAGCTAGCAGATAGTAGATGAGACTAAAAAATTTAAGTGAATTACATTAAATTCAGGAACGCCTTAACCATCGGCTATGAGCGGTAAATTTATTATCTATTTTTAGACGACATCGCAAAAATGTTATGATGCAAAGACCGAATAAAATAAATATGCAATCACTATTTTGTTTGGGAAAAAATCAATCTAACCAAACAAGTAGCACGCAATCAAATTTCTCCGCACATAAAACCCCAATCCTGCTACTCACTGAGCATAATTTAATGCGAATTTTTATAAAAAACACATAAAAACATGACAACGAACATTAGTTTAATTCTGGGCGGCGCTCGCTCTGGTAAAAGTGCTTATGCAGAAAAGTTGGCCAAAGAAAGCAACTTAGCCGTGACATATGTAGCCACTGCACAGGTCTATGATGATGAGTTTAAATCTCGCGTACAACACCACAAAGATCGGCGACCTAGCCACTGGATGCTGATAGAGGAACCACACAAACTCAGCCAAACGCTTGCACATTTGGCCGCGCCGAATCAGTGCCTGATTGTAGACTGCCTAACTTTGTGGCTCGCTCAGTGGATATGTCCAGACTGTCATCCGCCACAAGATTCAAGCTGGAAATCAGAGCGCGAGGATTTCCTGTCGCTTTTACCCACGCTGCCGGGCACCATTATTTTAGTAAGCAATGAAGTCGGCATGGGCATTGTGCCACTTGGAGAAATTAATCGTCAGTTTCAGGATGAACAAGGGCGCTTGAATCAAGCCGTAGCGGCTAACGCAGACCAAGTTACTTTTGTAGCAGCAGGCTTGCCATTAACACTTAAATCTCGGGCAATTTAAATAATCATTTAGAGATTAACAAAGCGTACACTAGGCACAGCACCGTTAAATGAAATTTGTGTGACGCTCACATGGTCTATAGCAATTCTAAACAGGCCCTTTAACGGCATATTCAACACTTCGGCCAACACCGAGCGAATCACCCCGCCATGCGTAACCACTAGCACGCTCTTGCCCTGCGAGTGTCTACCCACCTCATCGATAAAGCTTTTTGTACGCGCATGCAATTGTGAGAACGTTTCGCCATTAGGTGGCGCTAAATTAGCGTAATCATTCGCCCAAACATCAAAAATCTCACGCGGGATAGCCTCCCAAGGTGATAATTCCCAATCACCGAAACTAAGCTCTTTTAAACGCGTATCCAGCTTGATGTTACTTGTAGAAATACCAAGACTATCATCTGCGCATAAAGCAGTTGCAAGCTTCTGACAACGCTGCAATGGACTCGCGTAAACCGCATCAAAACTAAAAGCCGCAAGCTTCTTTTGAAGAGAACGTAACTCATCGTCAAACTGAGCAGATACATCAACATCGCTTTGCCCATAACAAATCTGCGAGGCAATATCCAGTGAACTATGGCGAACTAAAGTGAGCTGCATGACAAAAATCAGAACTTTAGATATTAATGGCAGAGCCAGTAAATAACGCAGCACTTACTAGCAGGCCGATATAAAACGCAAGTTCTGTCAATTGCTGCATTGCCCCTAAACAGTCCCCAGTATACCCGCCTATACGCTGTTTAATTTTCACACTAAACCATAACCAAATAAAAACCATGGGCACTATCGCAAGCAAGAATTTCATTGGTAAAAATACCAGTGGCAGTAAACCAAAAAAGGCAGCTACCATCAACCCATTCATGCTCAATTGCGTGGCAAGTGGTTTAGACTTCCCTTCAAACTTAACGTAATTCTGCGTATACATCACAAGCACAGCACACAAACGGCTAAGCGCATGACCAGCCACAATAGAGGCTGGTATCAACGTTACTAATTGATAACTGAGTACCTCATATTTCATCAGTAATGCCAACATTAAGGTAACGGCGCCATAACTCCCAATACGAGAGTCCGCCATAATCGTCAACACTTGCTCTTTACCCCATCCACCACCCAAGCCATCAGCAGCATCCGCTAGACCATCCTCATGAAAAGCGCCCGTCAGAAAAATAGTAGAGGCCATACTCAACAAAACAGAGACTTCTAAAGGCAATAAAAAATCACACAGCCAGAAGACCAAAGCACCAACAACGCCAACTATGATGCCGACAAGAGGAAAGTATTTAGCAGAATGATTAAGATCGGCCTCTTTAAAGTCTACAAATCTAGGTACGGGGATGCGCGTAAAAAAACCTAATGCCAGCAAAAAGTAATACCACTGCCGCTTAAGTGACAAGTTCAAATCTTGCAACATGGCTTAATCGGCATCTTTCTGCTGAGAAACACTGGCTGACTCAAACGAAGCCATATTATTCAAAAAATTAACCGCAGCTAGCACCATAGGGTAAGCCAATGCTGCACCTGAACCCTCGCCTAAACGCAAATTCATATTAAGTAATGGTTTAACACCTAAAAAATCCAGCATTGCCTTATGCCCAGACTCATCAGAGCAGTGTGTGAACACACAATAGTGCAATATATTAGGTTGTAATTTGACGGCGACCAGCAATGCCGCGGTAGTGATAAAGCCATCTATCAATAAGGTGCATTGCAGTTCTGCCGCTTGCAGCATAGCACCGACCATCATGGCAATTTCAAAACCGCCAAATGTTTGCAGCACTTGCATTGCATTGCTGTCACTTAAATGATGATGTGCAATTGCCTGTGCCAAAATATGCATTTTTTTCTTCAAGCCCGCGTCGTCTAAGCCTGTACCTCGCCCTACACAACGCTCAATCGGCAAGCCACATAAAACGCTCATCAAACAACTCGCCGATGAGGTATTACCAATACCCATTTCACCAAAGCCAAATACATTACTACCCTCAGCAACTTGAGCATCTACTATTTCCGCACCTCTGCTTAGAGCTTGCTCACATTGCGCTGCCGTCATCGCTGCTTCCTGCAAAAAGTTACGCGTACCTGCGGCGATTTTTGCATCAATCAAATCTTTGCTTGGAGGAAACTGAAAATTAACACCACTATCAATCACACGTAAACGCATATTATTTTGCGCAGTAAATACATTAATGGCAGCGCCGCCCTGTAAAAAATTCAGCACCATTTGTGCCGTCACTGCCTGCGGATAAGGGCTAACACCTGCCTCCACAATACCGTGGTCACCAGCAAAAACCAACACCGTAGGCTGATTCAGTTGTGGCGTCAGAGACTGCTGAATCAACCCGACCTGCAACGCCACGACTTCCAGCATGCCCAATGCACCTAACGGCTTGGTCTTATTATCAATTTTGTCTAAAAGCGCATTACTGAGCGCTTGATTTGGCTGTGTAATATTGAAGTTCATGCCTTGCATTTTACATGACTGCGTCCTGCTAAACACAGGCCTTAATATCAGCACTTAAGAAATATTTCATGAATTAAAGGGATTGTTTGGAAGTTTTCTTTGTAAATTCCTTTAGAAGTTTGCTATAATGCGCAGCTTGCAAACGTTACACAACAATTTGCATGATGGCCGGGTAGCTCAGTCGGTAGAGCAGCGGATTGAAAATCCGCGTGTCACAGGTTCGATTCCCGTCCCGGCCACCAATTAAAATAAAGCTCACAGCGATGTGGGCTTTTTTTACGTCTAGCACATGGGACACTGGCGGTGCACTCGCGGGAAAAACACACCAACATTTCACACTTAAGCTATATTAAACTACTCGAACTATTTATTCGTTGGGGCTTATATGAAGGTCGGCAATCGAACTATCCTTATATCTGAAACACTATTTGTTCAGGATGGTGAAACAGTTGAAATCGAACATGAAATTTGTGAAGGCGACACACTGAACATCCGCCTAATCTTCCCTCAAGACTTGGAGCACGAAGGAGCAAAGAATCCAGTTATCCTATATCAATCAATTGGAGATTGGTTTGAGTTGAAGTTTGCGAACTTTACGTCCCAACTTGGCGCTACGACCAACAGTCCGAGTATATTTGCGCTATCAAATAAAGGTGAGCCCATCTCCTATATGGCCGCCGTTTACAAACTAAAAGCGGCAACGAAAATTGAGCTTCAGGTCATGATGGAGGTTGCGTCATGATAGTTCCAAAATCGGGTAACAATATAGGCATTACCGAAATCCATGAAAATACCTCTCAAGAATTAATCTCAATTACCGGAGATAAGCTTAAGCTAATCTTACTTCAGAATCTCTCACTCATTGAAAGCAATAAGGCATGGCAAATGCCATTAAGCCTTCTACTAACAATTATTCTTGTCTTTTGTTCAGCAGACTTTAAAGACGCATTTGGCTTACAAAAGAATGTATGGAGCGCAATTTTCATTATAAGCAGTATCATTTGCGCAATCTGGCTCATTGTGTGTTTATTCAAACTCAAAAAAAGCATCACTGTTGATGGTGTGATTGACCTTATTAAGAACAAAAACAATCACTAAAAGCTGGGCATCTAAAGTTCATTAAATGCCTAAAAGAGCTTTTTTTACCCTAATTGCCCCACAAATGCCCCACTAGAAAATAGCTATCACATATAGCAATGATTTATAAGGTAAATATCATTTAGATATGCGGATTTTATATCTACTGTAGCGGATATATGTAATGGCTCCGTTACAGTCTAATTATTTTTCGCAATGAAAAGCGTTTGTGTCGGGTATGCAAACTCCACCCCTTCTTTTTCAAAGGCTTCAAAAACATTCAGATTGATAGCCTGTTGAATATCCATATACTTATTGTAGTCGGCACCTGTAACGTAATACACAAATTCGAAGTTCAGACTAAAATCACCATAAGAGGCAAAATGCCCTCTATCAAAAGCAGCCCCTTCCTGCTCTTCAATAGCTTGCTTCACCATTTGAGGAATCGCTTTTAATTTCTCTGAGGATGTTTGGTAAGTCACGCCCAGCTTAAACACCACTCTACGCTGTTCCATTTTTTTAAAATTATGCACACGTGAGTTGGTTAAATCTGTATTTGAAAAAATAAGCAATTCGCCGCCAATCGCTCGTATTCTGGTCGTTTTTATTCCAATATCCTCAACAACACCCATCTTGTCGCTAATAATGATAAAGTCTCCAACCGCAAAAGGCTTATCAAAAAAGATCACGAAGTAACTGAATAAATCACCAAGAATGGCCTGCGCAGCCAGTGCAACCGCGATACCTCCTATCCCTAGTCCCGCGACAACTGCCGATACTTTTACGCCTAGATTGTCCAGAAGAAAAACTAGGGCAAGAACCCATATTACAAAATTGATGAGTCCAAGCACCCCTTTAAGTTGTTTTTCCCCATTTAAAGAGTTAACTGACTTGTGCCAGTAAGATTGAAGCCCGAAATTAACGACAGACACCACAGCTCTAACTGCGAGCACTGTGATTAAGACAACTGCTGCAGTTCTTAAACCATGCTTAAAGTCATCAGTCAGCAACAGTGTGTGAAGTGAGATATACAAAACTCCGAAATAAACAACCAGAATTAGGTATTTGTCGATTACCTCTATCAAAAAATCATCAATTGAATTATCTGTTTTAGCGGCCCATTTCTTTAATCTATTTAAAATATATTTTTTAAATCCATAAACAATTACCACTCCAAATATAAAAATTCCAAATGCCATCAGATAGCTGGAGGTTGTATTGCCAAAAATGGAGTAGTTGAATATATCCTGCATAATTACCTTTATCTTTTTTAT
>DAIDAH010000147.1 GCA_027310735.1 Methylotenera sp.
ATGTTCGAAGAAACTGTCAGTAGCTTGAAGTTGCGGATTATTGCTCCCTGCTTAGGTGTGGTGCGATGGCAAGGCCGTTTGACTTTGAGTGGTGGCTTAACTGCATAGTGTTCTAGAGCGGATTTTATTAGCTTGTTTTACCGCGATTGTGTTTGCATCATCGTGTTGTCGCTAGCGTAAAAACGCTAACGCTTTATAAGGGGCTAGTCAGTCATCAGATGAATAGAACATGCATAAAGAGCGTTAGCAGTCGTCAGTTGGGCGTTGCTCACAGCCTGTTGCGATATTAAACTCTTTCGCTATATCGCTGCCAATATCGGCGAGCGCAATGCTGATTTTGTGTACTTCAGTGCGGTCGCCGCGTTTGGACGCCAGTATGCCAAGATGAAATAGCGCATCACTATGTCGTTGGTTTAATGTCGTGGTTTTTTCATAGGATAGTCGAGCGGCCTCATCCAGACCTAAACCTTCCTGTGCAAGGCCTTGCTCGTACCAAGCCTCGGCATTGTCTGGCTCTGCGGCAATCCAGCTTTGACTGATTTTCAGTAAGTCTGGCCATCTGTTTTGTATTTCAGGCATGGCCGCTTGCAAGAAAAAAGGGCTGTGTTCGCTATCTTCCCAAAATGCCTTTTGCGAGAATGGGGCGATTGGCTGTAATGGCAGTGTTTTCAGATTCTTTATCCAATCCGCCGGCATTGCGTAAAAATAGGCAATGCGACCAAAACTTTTGAACGTGTTGATGCCCACCAGTTTTCCTTGATCATCAAACAAACCACTGCCGCTGGCACCCATAGAGAATCTGGCGCTGCTACGAATGATCTGGCTACCTTCGAAAGGGTAAAGTGCTTTAATTTGACCACGAGATGTCGTTGGCGCCAATGTGCCACTGGAGTGACCGATGGCAAATACTTCTGTGCCGGTTTTTAAATCTTTTATACTGCCAATTTCTGCTGGTTTTAATGGCATATCTTTAGTGGTTAGCAAGCACAAGTCTTGATGACCATTGATTTGCACACCTTCTACGCTAAATGTGTTTTCACCTTGGCTCACCCATGCGGTTTCTGCTTTTTTTAGTACATGGCAGTTGGTGAGAACCCTGTTGTCCGCTACGATAATCCCAGAGCCCAGTCCCATATCAGTATTGCTGTTGTTAGCGGTATGTACTTGTACGATATTAAAAAATACTTTAATAAGCATCTGTTGGTCAAAAGCATGTGCTTGCGGCGTCATGAGCAGTGACAGTAGTAATAGGCAAAATTTATACATGATGAGATTCCTATTTCAGGTTAGGCATAATCAGTTTCATAATGTCGGGGTCATCCGGTGCGGTTAGGCTAGAGAAGCTATGCACGGATTTTCCGCCAGGTGTAATGACGTACTTATAAAAGTTCCATTTTGGTGAATTCCCACTGGCAGCGATTAACTGCTTGTAAAACGGGTTTGCATCGTCGCCTCTGACATGGCTTTTGGTCACCATAGGAAACTTCACGCCATAAGTTAGTTTGCAGAAGCTGCCTATTTCGCTATCGCTCTGCAACTCCTGCCTAAAATCATTCGATGGAAAGCCAATCACTAATAGCCCGCGTGCTTTATATTGGCTGAACATTGCCTCCAGCTTTTCGAACTGTGGTGTGAAGCCGCATTTGCTTGCAGTATTCACGACTAGTATGGGCTTGTCTTGATACTGGCATAAATCTACGGTTTCGCCTTGTAGTGTTTTGAATTGGTGATTTAGTAACGCTGGGCAGTCACCAGCGACAGCATAAAATGGTAAAGCGCATAGCATTAGCAGTTGGATGAGAAACTTCATGGTGTTTCCTTTAGTTTTTTGCTAGTGATGAAAGTTTAGATGTGATTTTTAAATGATGTTTCCAGATTACTTCCAATTATTTAATGCTAGTGCTTCTATGTCCTGATTCTGGCAGTCTTCATTCGTGCAATTAGCTATCTTTTTCCAGTCATTTGGGAATGGCATCGTATAGGGTGGTAGGCCAACGCCGCCGATATCAAAGCCAATGGCAAATACAACGGCTCCTTTGTTGACTGCAAAAGCTTGGGTATTTTGTGCAACATTAAGTAAGGACTTTGTGATTTCTGGTGCAACTTCAGCATCACTGTCTATCCAGGCTTTAATTTTTCCATCATAACGCACTGCGATGACAAGAAAGCCCCATGTTGGCATTGAATTTGTTTCAGAGATTTGTTTATTGATGTCAACTTCTACTTGCTTTATATATTGTGCCAAGCCATCAACGCTATTTAATCTTTCTTCCATCGCTTCTTTGGGTTGCATATACTTGATCATTAAATAGTTGGCTTGAGCTGCATTTGATGTAAGTGGAAGCAATAGCAGCAGAAATGTGAATAGTCTCATTGGAATGCTCTCTTTAATATGAGTGTATGAATATGTTTGATTAAACTGTAATGGATTGTGTCTATTGCGACTGGATGTTTTGCAATTAGTTCTAAATAAATATACAGATCTGTATATTTATTTGGTTTTGGATTGACTGTAAAACAAGCTGTTGACCGCAAATCAGATTATGATTAAGCATAAGTAATGAGTGGTCACGTGTTAAAATGGTGATGAAGCTGGCTAGACAGTCGCCGCTTGCGCAAGCAAGGGGAGGAAAGTCCGGGCTGCATAGAGCGGGATGACGGCTAACGGCCGTACGTTGAAAGCTTGGGTAACCAAGTATAAGGCGCGGAATAGGGCCACAGAGACGAGCGTATTAAGTTACGGTGAAACGCGGTAACCTCCATCTGCAGCAAGACCAAATAGGCTAGTATTTACCTTCGGGTAATCGGCGTGGCTCGCGTCACTAGCGGGTAGGTTGCTTGAGCGTACGAGTAATCGTGCGCCTAGATGAATGACTGTCAGTCTTAGTAATAAGACCTACAGAACCCGGCTTATCGGCCAGCTTCACTTTCCTTAGAATAATATTCGATGTGTAGATAATGCGCTTTAGCTCATATTCCTCTTCCTCATACGTAAAAAACCTTGCGGTCCTTTGTTTAAGTTGTGCAAATCCTTCCAGCTAATTCCCTTTTTTACTCTGTAATTAAAATTCAAAAGCTTTCATCACTGTCCTAATAATCTACATTCACATAATTTTGTATGTACTTCATTTATAACGATTTTATTTTTATGATGAAAATGCGCTAAGTCATTGACATATAAAGAAAAAATAGCAAAAAAGAGCTTGCATTGCACTTTTTTTTTAATTATAGTGAAGCTTAGTGGGGAAAAGTGGGGTTTTGTGGGGAATTGTCCATTAAGCTTTATGTTGAGAGTTGATGTTTTGTTGCCTGTTTTAGATTGTTACGTTCCTTTCGCGGCTCTAAGGGTTGGTTGTCGGGATGAATGTAAAAGCTCGGGTGATTCTCCACTTTTTATTTTTTTATGCATGTTGGATTGTTAGGAAGATAACGGACATATGTTTCGCGGTGCAACATCATTGAATTTGGATGCTAAAGGCAGATTAACTTTGCCGGCCAAACATCGGGAAGCTATGGCGCTTGAGTGCGCAGGCAACTTGGTGCTTACTGCGCATCCGCACCGCTGCCTGCTACTCTATCCGCAACCTGCATGGGAACCGATTCAGGCCAAGATATCGGCATTGTCTTCATTTGATAAGCAATCCAGCGGCTTGCAACGTTTGCTGGTTGGTTTTGCCGAGGATGTTGCGTTGGATAGTGCTGGTCGCTTGTTGGTGTCGCCTGAATTGCGGGATTTTGCTGTATTAAGTAAAGAAGTGATGTTGGTTGGGCAAGGTAGTCATTTTGAGCTATGGAGCAAAGATGCGTGGCGTGCGCAGCTGGATCTGGTCATGCAGGCTGATAGTTTCGAGATGCCGAAAGAACTAGAGGGCTTCTCGCTGTGACTAAGGGCGTGAACAGCGCGCCCAACAAAGCATCATTGTCTTTAAAAAAAGCGTCTTCAAAACACAAAACGTTGCAAGACGCGCTAACGTTAGAAAAGCACCCACTAGAAGTGTCGTCAGTAAATTCAAATCCTAATTCGGAAGCGGAAGCTTCTATCAATTCTCATGTCACCGTTTTGCTGGATGAGGCCGTGCATGCGCTCGCCATTAAGCCTAATGGCATTTATGTTGACGGTACCTTTGGCCGTGGCGGACATTCCAAAAAAATATTAGCGCAGCTTGGCGCTGCCGGTCGATTGATCGCCTTTGATCGTGATTTAAGTGCGATTGAAGCTGGTAAGGCGATAGATGATCCGCGTTTTAGCATGGTGCACAGTCATTTTGCGGCTATGCAGAAGAAACTGGCGGAAATGGGTGTGACGCAGGTGGATGGCATTCTGCTGGATATTGGCATTTCGTCTCCACAGATTGATGAAGCTAGTCGTGGGTTTAGTTTTAGATATGATGCGCCGCTGGATATGCGCATGGATCAAAGTAGTGGTAAAACAGCGGCGGAATTT
Source organism: Methylotenera sp. (assembly GCA_027310735.1). GTDB lineage: Bacteria > Pseudomonadota > Gammaproteobacteria > Burkholderiales > Methylophilaceae > Methylotenera. The sequence goes on from DAIDAH010000147.1 coordinate 4,445, forward strand.
CTCGCCATAACAACAGAGCAACAATTATCGGAGGTTATAAAAAATTATGGTGAAGAACGGTTTGCTAAGCCGATTGCAAGGGCGATTATTACGGAGCGCAATGACGGGCGCGCCATCACCACTACAGGACAGCTTGCCAAGGTCGTGGCAGGGGCAGTCACGCGGTTTGAGCCAGGCCAGAACCCTGCAACGCGCACATTTCAGGCTTTACGGATTTTCATCAATCAAGAACTTGAAGAATTGTCGCTAACCATGCCGCAGTGTTTGGCCTTGTTAGCACCGCAAGGTCGATTGGCTGTGATTAGTTTTCATTCGCTGGAGGATAGAATCGTGAAGCAGTTTATTCGCGATCAGGAAAATCGCGATAACTTGCCTGCCAACTTTCCTGTACGTGCGTCAGAATTGCCGCAACCTAAGCTAGTAGCAGTAGGTAAAGCCATTAAGCCAAGTGCTGCGGAAGTTAAACGTAATCCGCGTTCACGCAGTGCGGTGTTACGTGTAGCTGAAAGAACGTCTGTGCTATGACGCGCTTGAATCTCATATTATTTTTTACGCTTATCTTTTCATCGCTGGGCTTGGTCAATGCTCAGCATGAGGCGCGGAAATTATATATTGAGCTGGATCAAATGAATCAAGATGCAAAGCAATATGAGCAAGAGTATGGGCAGTTGCAGCTTGAGCAAAGTACGTGGGCAATGCATTCTCGCGTAGAGCGTATTGCTACCGAGCAATTGCAGATGCAAGTGCCAGACCCAAAAAGAATACAAGTCGTCACGATGGGCGATGTTCAGTCTAAAGTTTCTTCTGGGGTTAAACCAAAGGCGATGTCTGAAGCTAAACCACAAGAACAACTGGAGGTTAAGCCGTAATGGCTATGCATAATCCTCCTGTTATAGTGAAGTTGCCTGCATGGCGCCGCCGGATATTGCTGGTGTGTGTGCTATTGGGTTTTGCGGCATTGTTGGGGCGCAGCGTATATCTACAAAGTTTTCATAAGCGCTTTTTACAAGAGAAGGGTGATGCACGTTATAGCCGTACACTTGTTTTGCCTTCACATCGTGGAAAAATAACAGATAGATATGGCGAGTTACTTGCGATTAGTTCTCCCGTTGAATCAGTATGGGCGAGCCCGCCAGATGTAAAAATTAATGCAACCCAAACAAAAAAAATCGCAGACTTGTTGAATCTTAAGCCCGATGCGGTAAGTAAGAAATTGGCGAATGATGAACGTGAGTTTGTCTATCTCAAACGACGCATTTCGCCTGAACTGGCTGCACAAGTCATGAAACTTGGCGTTTCTGGCATTTATTTGCAGCGTGAGTACAAGCGTTATTACCCCGCAGGTGAAGTGACTGCGCATTTGGTCGGTTTTACCGGGCCGGATGATAAAGGTACTGGCGAAAAAGGATTGGAAGGTTTTGAGTTGCTGAAAAATGATGAGCTATCAGGTACAGAAGGTAGTCGTCGTGTAATTAAGGATCGGTCAGGCCATATTATTGAAGATCTTGAAGCCGTGAAAGTGCCTCAAGACGGTCATGATATTGTGCTGTCTATTGATCGAAGAATTCAATATTTGGCATACCGTGAATTGCTGAAGGCTGTAGAGGCGCATCAGGCGCTCGCTGGTGCAGCCATTGTGCTGGACGCTAAAACGGGTGAAGTACTCGCGATGGCTAATGTGCCTACCTATAACCCAAATAATCCCGTCAATATTCAAGGAAAGACACGTAACCGCGCAATCGTGGATACATTCGAACCTGGTTCTACCATGAAGCCTGTTACGGTTTCGGCTGCACTGGAAAGTGGAAAGTACAGGCCAGATACCAAAATTGATACGGCACCCGGTTATTTGAAAATCGGACCGGCAACCATACATGACTCACATGCACACGGTGTGCTAACCGTGGCTGAGGTGATACAAAAATCATCTAATGTAGGCGCATCTAAGATCGCCTTGTCTTTAGACAAGAAACTCATGTGGGATACGTTTAATGAGTTAGGTTTTGGTGCAAAAACACATATTGGTTTTCCTGGAGAGGCATCGGGACGTGTGCGTGATTACAAAACATGGCGTCCCATTGAGCAGGCTACGATGTCATTTGGTAATGGGATTAGTGTCACCTTGTTGCAGTTGGCGCATGCTTACACCGTGTTTGCCAATGATGGCGAGTTGAAGCCGGTTTCATTGCTAAAGTTACAAGACCCACCGGTAGGTACACAGGTGTTCAGTGCTGAAACCGCGCATAACATGAAGGATATGCTGGAAATGGTCGTGTTGCCAGGTGGTACCGCCCTTAAAGCGCAGGTGTTGGGTTATCGCGTGGCCGGTAAAACAGGTACAACACATAAGCTAGGGCCGCATGGTTACGAAAAAAATAAATACGTAGGCTCTTTTATCGGTATGGCACCTGCCTCGAATCCGCGTTTGATTATGGCTGTGATGATTGATGAGCCAAATATTGCTGGTGATCAGTATTATGGCGGAGCTGTTGCTGCGCCTGTATTTAGCGCAGTCATGACGGATGCGCTACGGATGCTGGCGATACCACAAGATGCACCAAACAATAACGT
>DAIDAH010000148.1 GCA_027310735.1 Methylotenera sp.
GTCCAGTTTCGTTGATATGCAGCGACTTACCGATACGATCAAACAACTGCAAATCAAACTGCCGCTCAAACTCGCCCAATGCTGTACTGGTGGCTGACTGTGACAAAGATAACTCATCTGCCGCCCGCGTAACACTCTCGGTACGGCTGATCGCCACAAAGATTTCTAGTTGCCTCAAGCTGTATTTCATCTTCTCACACCCATCACATATCTGTTTTATAGATATATATAATCATTACAATCCATTTAACATATATTGTACTCGCCTATACAATGCACAGCAATTGCAAAGGAAACTGTCATGAAAATATTAGTCGCAGTCAAACGGGTCGTCGATTACAACATCAAAGTACGCATCAAAGCAGATGGCTCAGATGTGGATATCGCTGGCGTAAAAATGGGCATCAACCCTTTTGATGAAAACGCCATAGAAGAAGCATTGCGCCTGAAAGAAAAAGGCAACGCTAGCGAGGTTGTAGTGGTCTCAATAGGTAGTGCTGCCAATCAGGATGTATTACGTCACACATTAGCGATGGGCGCTGATCGCGCAATTCTTTTGGAAACTGACGTAAACGTACAGCCGCTTGGTGTCGCTAAACTATTAAAAGCGATGATTGAGCGTGAACAGACCAAACTCATCATGCTAGGTAAACAAGCAATTGATGATGACGCAGGGCAAGCCGGACAAATGCTGGCAGCACTTTTGGATTACCCGCAGGGAACGTTCGCATCAACTGTACAAATTGAAGGCGATGAAATTGTGGTCACCCGTGAAGTAGATGGTGGTACAGAAACATTGGCATTGACACTGCCAGCGATTATTACCGCAGACTTGCGCTTGAACGAACCACGCTTTGTGAAATTACCAAACTTGATGATGGCGAGAAAGAAACCGATTGAAACGATCAATGCCTCTGAATTTGGCATTGATTTAAAGCCACGTCTTAACCTGCTCAAAGTCAGTGAGCCGCCAGCTAGAAAAGCTGGTATTAAAGTCGGCAGTGTCGAAGAGCTCATCAATAAATTACGTGCGCATGAAGGAATACAACTATGACCATTTTGATTTTAGCCGAACATGACGGCCAGCAACTTAGCGCTGCAGTCCAGCAAGCAGTCACGGCCGCCCTGTTCTGGAACGCGCCTATCCATGTGCTAGTCGCTGGCAATGGTGTAGAACATATAGCAAAACAAGCAGCCTTACTGGCTGGTGTTGAAAAGGTAATCCATGCTAATGCAGCCCACTTGGCACATCCATTAGCTGAAGATCTGGCAAAGCTGATACTGACTATTAGCGCTGAGTATCAGGCTATACTGGCAGCACACTCTTCATTTAGCCGTAATGTGTTGCCACGCGTAGCGGCATTGCTTGATGTGGCAATGATTTCTGATGTGCTGGAAATCACAGCGGAGAACACTTATGTCCGCTCAATATATGCGGGCAACATTCTTACTACGGTGCAGAGTACAGACACAATTCAGGTATTGACCATACACAGCAGCAATTTTGTAGCCGCTGGTTTTGGTGACTCAGCTGAAATTGTGCACATTGAAACGCCTGCTGCTTTTGGTAAAAGCCGTTGGTTGTCTGAGGTGCTTAGCCAGTCTGATAGGCCGGCATTAAGCTCGGCAAAAGTAGTGATTTCTGGCGGCAGATCGCTAGGCAGTGCGGAAAAATTTGAACAAGTATTATCACCGCTTGCAACCAAACTAGGCGCAGCCTTAGGCGCAACTCGCGCGGCTGTTGACGCTGGCTTTGCGCCAAACGACATACAAGTCGGCCAAACTGGCATCGTCGTAGCGCCTGAACTTTATATCGCAGTTGGCGTATCTGGCGCAGTACAACATACCTATGGCATGAAAGATAGCCGCATTGTTGTGGCAATTAACCAAGACCCAGACGCACCAATTTTCCAAGTAGCCGATTATGGACTGGTGGCGGATTTATTTATCGCGATCCCTGCCCTCACGGCGGCTATTCAATAACACAAAAAAGACAATCAATCATGAGTAAATATGCTACCGAACGCGTATTAAGCGTTCACCATTGGAACGACAATCTGTTTAGCTTTAAAACCACCCGTGACCCGGGTTTACGATTTGAGAACGGACAGTTTGTTATGATTGGCCTCGAAGTCGATGTTCGACCACTGACCCGCGCCTACAGTATTGCCAGCCCAAACTATGAAGAGCATCTGGAGTTTTTCAGCATTAAAGTGCCGAATGGCCCACTCACCTCACGCCTACAACACTTGCAAGTGGGCGATGAGCTATTAGTGAGCCGCAAACCAACCGGCACTTTAGTCATTCAAGATTTGAAGCCTGCGAAAAACCTATATCTATTATCTACAGGTACAGGGCTAGCACCGTTCATGAGTCTGATCCAAGACATTGAAGTGTATGAGCGTTTTGAAAAAGTCATACTGATCCACGGCGTGCGCTATGTCAGTGAACTTGCCTATGCAGACTTCATCGAAAAAGAGCTCCCCAACAATGAGTTCTTTGGTGAGGAGGTCAGACAAAAATTGATTTACTACCCAACAGTCACCAGAGAGCAATTCTGCAATCAAGGGCGGCTAACCGACCTGATTAACTCAGGTAAATTGTTCGAGGACATCGGCTTACCACCACTCAACCCTACCGATGATAGAGCAATGATCTGCGGCAGCCCACAAATGCTGGCTGATACAGAAACTATACTAGATAACTTAGGATTCAAAGTATCAATTCGTATAGGTGATCCAGGTGATTATGTAATTGAGCGTGCCTTCGTAGAAAAGTAATTCTTATCTGGAAGTTTTGGAAAAGTGGGGCATCATTAATTCACAGTTATTACACACAAATAGTAGTGAGTTAGATGTAACATCTATTAGTTGAAACTTGTATCAGTCAACATGAGATGCGAATCATAGGCTCTGGCTGACGCAAACCTAACAACAATTTAAGTATTCAAATTATGCAGCTGAATGCTCTGATTGAAGTTGCCGAAAATCAAGAGATTAAAAGGTCAACAATGAATATCCTCAAGCGAATCAGGGTAGCTAATTTAGGACGTGATCCTGAGCGGTTAGCAATGAAGTATCATGCCATGCGAACGAACCCATTCGTATTTTTAAGAGGAACTTGCCACCTTTTTTATGATCGTCTGCCTAAAGATGGCATATTAAAATCTGCACCATTGACTTGGTGTTGTGGTGACTTGCATCTGGAAAACTTTGGGAGCTACAAAGGTGATAATCGATTAGTGTATTTTGATATTAACGATTTTGATGAAGCAGCATTGGCTCCTGCAAACTGGGATATATCTCGTGTGATGACCAGCATACTAGTTGGAGCTCATACTTACGGTATTACTCCAGAAAATGCTTCGTTGTTATGTGCGCAATTTTTGGATGCTTATGCAACGTTCCTAGCTTCAGGTAAAGCTCGTTGGATAGAAAGAGAAACAGCAGATGGGCTCGTCAAAATATTATTAGACCAATTACAACAACGTAAGCGCATTGATTTTTTAAACGCAAGAACAATCAAAAAGGGTAAGTTGCGCCAGTTTAAACTGGATGGGAAAAAGACCTTACCGGTCACTAATGCGCAACGCAAGCAAGTAATGCACGCCATTGAACAGTTTGCAAAATCACAGGCACATCCTGAATTTTACGAAGTATTAGATGTAGCTCGCCGCATTGCAGGCACAGGCAGTCTCGGTGTTGATCGCTACACCATTCTTGTGCAAGGAAAAGGTTCTCCAAATCAAAACTATCTTCTGGATTTAAAACAAGCATTGCCATCATCAATTGCTCGTCATTTACCAAAAATTCAGCCAGTTTGGAATAATCAAGCTGAACGTGTCGTGACGTTACAACAACGCATGCAAGCCGTATCAATGGCTTTTCTACATTCTCTCGTCATAAATAATGAGGCCTATGTTTTGCGTGGACTTCAACCAATCGAAGATCGTGTTCCTATTGCAAAATATCATAATCATATTGAGTATTTGTCTGGTACAGTAAGATCAATGGCTCAATGTTTAGCATGGGCACAGTTACGGAGTTCTGGAAGACAAGGTTCAGCGATTGCTGATGAGCTTATTGATTTTTCTCAACGAAAGAAATGGCGTAACAAGATCACCATACTTGCTTATGAAATGGCCGCTCAGGTCAAATCAGACTGGGTCATTTACTGCGAGGAATATGATAAGAATATGTTTAAAAATAGTTAAATGGCGTCGTCTAAGATTTTCTCGACATCGCATTGTGAGGAGTCAAAAATGGATGTCAGGCTTGTGTCAGGTTTAAGGAATAAAGTGGAGTTGTAGCAAAAACAGTCAACTACAAAACAGAGGATCTATATTATGAAAAAATTATTATCATTATTTCTAGTACTTGCATTTGGTTTTGCTACTGCATCAGCGATGGCCTGCCCAAAAGGTGAGGTACTGACAGGCGGCACAGGCAAGCATCATAAAGGCGGAACATGTGCACCAAAAGTAGCTAAAGACGTAGCACCAAAAGTAGCTAAAGATTCAGCGAAGAAATAACTTTATTTATCAAAAAAATCTAGTTTTAAAAGGGGCAATTTATGCCCCTTTTTTGTGTCTATTAGACTTAATTACATAATCGGTGTGACCTGCTCCCCACTTGCACTACCAATCTAAATTGAAATAAAGTCCACTTTTACCTACACGTATTCATCAATGGACTTTGAGCTATAAGCCAGAGAGTCAAAAACTTGATGCGAGGATTACTTCAATGGATACCTCCACATTAGATACCCCCACCCCTCCAATGGAGAGGTATCCATTGGTAAACCAAAAAATTGCAAATGGTTTGGGGCTTTAGCCCCCTTGGAGTTCTGTCAATAACTGTACGCAATTAAAATACGCATGTCTCAAATATCCACTAAGCTGACCGTCAGTTACAAAGACTCACCGACAACAGTCTACCCTTTGCGGAAGTCCGCTAATTAAGCACGAATGGCAGAAAATCCCCGTTAGCGGTCCCTCGACTTGTAATCAGACTTTACTAAGCAAGGACTCAAACTCATCAATCGGCATAGGTTTACCAAACAAATACCCTTGGAAATTCATACAATCTTTCTCTAATAGACATTGCCTCTGCTCCTCTGTCTCTACACCCTCAGCGATTACACTCAAATCCAGACTTCGCGCCATTGCAATAATGGTGCGTACGATAGCGCGATCATTATTATCCACAACAATATCGCGAACAAATGACTGGTCAATTTTCAATTGAGATAAGGGCAGTTTTTTAAGATATTGGAGTGATGAATAGCCCGTACCAAAATCGTCTAATGAGAAGCGAATACCTATTACTGACAGCATATTCATTTTCTCAACAATTCCCGCTATATCATTAATCAGCATGCTTTCAGTGAGCTCTAACTTGAGCTTTGTTGGATCTATTCCATAACGTTGAACTGTTTCTTTTACTTGCGCAACAAAGTCTGCTTGCTGGAATTGTTTAGCACTTACATTAATAGATAGTATGAGATCGCGACTGTGTGGATATTGATGCCAAACTGCCAGTTGTGCACAAGCTGTTTCCAGCACCCATTGCCCGATTGGCAAAATGAGCCCGGTTTCTTCTGCCAATGGAATAAATCGGATGGGGGGGATCATATTGCGCTCAGGGTGATCCCAGCGTATCAAAGCTTCTGCCCCCAATGGATGTCCCATACTATCTACCTGTATTTGGTAGTACAGCTGAAACTGCTGATGCTGTATAGCTTGGCGTAACTCGCGCTCCATGTTTGCACGAGTCGTAATAACCTCTTGCATCTTGGGATCGAAAAAACGTAAGGTATTACGGCCTTCCGTCTTAGACTGATACATAGCAATATCGGCTTGTTTTACGATTGCCTCTAATCCTGTTTCATGATCATTGAATAGCGTAACTCCTATGCTAGGTGTACTGTGATGTTCATGCGATCCAAGCTGATATGGCTGATTCAACGAGGCTAATATTTTTTGAGAGATAACTTCAGTTTGCGCTGCAGCTTCGGTCGCTCTTTCACTTAAATCTTCTAAAAGCACCACAAACTCATCACCGCCTATACGCGCCACGGTATCGCCCTCACGGACGGAGTTATTGAGACGATTTGCCACTTGTTGTAGAAGCAAATCACCAACATCATGCCCTAATGTGTCATTCAATGTTTTAAAGTGATCAAGATCAAGAAATAGCAGTGCGCCTCTTTGTCCGCTTCTTGTGCTGGACGCCAATGCCTGCTTGAGGCGATCCATAAGCAAACGACGATTAGGCAAATGTGTCAATGGATCATAAAATGCCAGATTTTTGATTTCATCCGAGGCCGCTTTGCTCATGGTGATGTCGGTGAGCGTGGCTACATAATTGGTGACAATACCGCTTGCATCTTTTACAGCCGTGATGGTGAGATGCTCTGGATAAACTTCACCGCTCTTGCGTCGATTCCAGATTTCACCTTCCCATACTCCAGTTTCGTTGAGGCATTCCCACATTTCCTGATAGAACGCCTTATCCTGACGGCCAGAGTTGAGTATTAGTGGTGTTTGACCTATGACGTCTTTAGACGTGTACCCTGTGATCTCTGTAAAAGCAGAGTTTACACGAAGAATATTGTTAGTAGCATCGGTAACGATCATACCTTCTTGCGCTTCAAATGCGGTAGCAGCTATGCGCAGATTTGACTCATTTAGCTTGTAATCAGTGATGTCTTCATAAATACCTAATATACCAACAGCCTCGTTATTTTTATCTTTGAGCGGAACTTTAGAAGTACGTAGCCATATTTGCTTACCATCTGGAGTGGTTTGTGGCTCGTCATAGGAAATCCTACTATTGCCAGACGTCATAACAGCTTGTGTTGACGCGCGTTTAAAAATGACCACCTGTGCGCGTTGAATTTTGACCAGGCGCTTATTAGGTGTAGATTACTACACCGCTGTGGATAAGTCGACCAAACTGACTAGGTCTTAATCTCCTTTTT
>DAIDAH010000149.1 GCA_027310735.1 Methylotenera sp.
ATATACTCCCTGTCCGCTCGTAAAATAAGCCCGGTTTAATTAAGTTAATATCTTTTCTATCATGCTTGTCCTGCAAGGCTGACAGCCTGTTAACTTGCATGATACACTCTAGCTGTAATTTACAAGTATTTACATTTGTCATAGCAGTAGCCAATAAAAACTATAGGCGCTATTGAGGGGGCGTTAATGCGATTTACAGCTTGTGTAGCGGCAATGTTGATGCTGATGCTAACCGCTAGCCAAGCCACAGGTGCCACAAAAGATGTGGTCGAACCGACGGACCTGACGCATACTCCTTTTGAACAGCTGTTAGACATGGAATATGTCTCGGCAGCCAAAATATCCAATCAGATTAGTGATGCGAGCACGGCTGTATCCATCGTAACAGCTGAAGATATTCGCGCTTATGGGTATCGCAATATTGCCGAGATTGTAAACAGCATGCGCGGTCTTTATACACCTTATGACCGCAGTATTTGGTATCTTGGTGGGCGTGGCTTCGGGCGCTCTGGTGACTATGTGGGGCGAATTTTGTTGATGGTCGATGGTTATGCGACCAATGACAATATTTACGACGAAGCCTATATTGGTAATGATGGTCTGCTGGATACTGAGTTGATTCAGCGAGTGGAATACGTACCAGGATCTGGCTCGGCGATCTACGGTAATAATGCTTTTTTTGGCATCATTAATATTATCACTAAGAAAGGTCGTGATTTTAACGGCACGCAAGTTTCTGGTGAACTAGCCAGCTACGGTGGGAAAAAAGGCCGTGTAACCTATGGGAAGCAATTAGACAATGGAGCCGATGTCTTACTGTCTGCCTCATTGCTTAAAAATGACGGACAAAATTTTTTCTTTCCTGAGTTTAATAACGCTACAGCGGACTCTAATTTTGCGGTTAATCACGGGGTGGCTAGCGGTCTTGATTTTGAGCGTAGCCCACGCTTATTTGGCAAGCTCCAGTTTGAAGGCATAACGGTTGAGGGTGGATATGTCTCACGTCGGCACGCTAATCCTACTGGTGCTTACGGTACCGTGTTCAATGCTTTGACTTGGGATTGGGATACGAATGGTTTTGTCAGTATTAAGTCGGACAATATTCTTGGGCAGCACCTGAAGTCCTCCAGCCATGTTTATTATGGTTACTATCTAGATCGCACCGCTTTAACCAGCCCTACGCTAGGCCTGCTACACGAACATAACCGTGGGCAATGGGCGGGAGGAGACATCAAGTTTGTTGGTGATTGGTTTGAACGCCATAAATTAGTGTTTGGTGTGGAGTATCGTGATGATTTTGAAATAAGCTTTCTAAATCACTTTGGTGCTTCGGATTACAGCAGAACGACCACCAGTCTCTACGTGCAGGATGAGTATAGTGTTACCGATCAGTTGAAGCTCAATATTGGCGGACGCGCTGAGTGGTCTAGTGGTATTGGCTCCAACGTTAGTCCGCGCACGGCTTTGATATATAAGCCGTTCGACCCAACGACTATTAAGCTTTCTTACAGTTCAGCCTTTCGCCGTCCTGCCGCTTACGAGCAGTTCTATCACGATGATACGCAGGCTGTGAACCCTGCGCTTGGTCCAGAGTTTGTTACTTCCACTGAGTTTACGGTTCAACAGCAGTTTTCTCGTAAAATGCGTGCGGTTGCTTCCCTCTATCATTACCAGACAAGTGACCTTATCACTCAGGTGACACTACCTTCTGGTTTGAATCAGAATGTTAATTCTGGTAGCGGATATACCAATGGCTTAGAACTTGAGTTAGAGCGGTTGTGGGATGACGGCGTACGGATGCGTGGTAGTTTTGCTAGGCAGTTATCCATTGATGCAGCAGGAGTCCGCACGGTGAATGCCCCTGAGAATCTGGGCAAATTCAATTTAACCTTTCCAATGTTAAAAAATGCGGTGCGCACAGGTCTGGAGCTGCAATACACAGGCTCACGGTATACAGAAAAGCGTAATGTGGCTGGTGGATATACATTAGCCAACTTAACTTTCAGCTCAGAACAGCCTATATATGGGTTCAATGCTTCATTCAGTGTGCGTAATCTGTTTGATCGTAGTTATGTTTCTGTTGCGCCGAGTGGTTTGGTACAGGATACGTTGTTGATGGATGGCCGTAATTTCTGGCTTCAAATGGACTACGTTTTTAAATGAAGCGGCTCACTACTTCTGTCCGTGTATTTGCTACCCTGCTAGGATTGCTTGCAGGTGTGCCTAGCCATGCGGATCCTGCGCCAGAGTATAAAATGAAGGCGGCTTTCCTCTACAATTTTGTACAGCTTACAGAGTGGCCTAAAGCAACAGATACATGGCTGCGTGTATGTATTATTGGGCAAGATCCCATTGGAGAGGCATTACAAGGTATTGAAGGTGCTGAAGTCAATGGTAGGTATATAAAAGTCATTCGTCTTTCCAATTTAGCCGATGCGAATGCTTGCGAAGCGCTTTATCTTGGAGACTCTGAGCCATTTGACATAAAAAGTGCACTCGATAGGTTGGGTGAGTCGCCTGTATTGACCATTAGTGATAACTTGGATATGGAAAAGTCTGGCGTTATGATTACTATGTTTCCTGCAAGTCGACGATTGGTTTTTAATGTCAATGCCGAGTCAGCAAAACGAGCTCATCTCACTTTAAGTTCTAGGCTACTGCGTCTAGCAAAACATGTAGATTGATATGCTATACGAACAAATACAACACGCGCCTATCAAAACAAAACTGACGATGATCAGTCTGATTGCCATTTTCTCTGCGATGTCAGTGATGCTAATTGTGATGATGACTTATGAATATTACTTCTTCCGTCAAAATCAGGTTACTGAGCTTTCGGTGCAATCTCACATCGTTGGTGATAATAGTGCTGCCGCGTTAGCTTTTAATGATCCTGTTGCTGCAAATGAAGTGCTGCTTGCATTACGAGCATCTCCCAGCGTAGACCGCGCTAGAATTTTTCTGGAAGATGGTTCACTGTTTGCGATTTACAATAAACCGGACATAAGCTTAAGGCCAACGTTGCAACAGCCAACTTGGATTGATACTCAATATAAATATAGCTGGTCTCGGCTAACGTTATCTCAGGAAATTAAGTTTAAAGGTAAACGCATTGGGCGACTTGTTTTAGAGGCAAATCTTGATCTTTTGTATAGGCATATTTTTTTATACGGAGGTATTTCACTGCTTGCTGTAATCGTTGCACTTTTCTTCGCCATGCTGATGCTTCGCCCGCTTATACGATCGATTACTCAGCCTGTTTTAAATATTAGTCGCCTGATGCAACACATTTCCAGCAATATTGATTATTCCGCACGTATAGAGCACCATTCTTATGATGAAATCGGCGAGCTGGCAAGGGGATTCAACGAAATGTTGGAACAGGTGCAGCTGGCCGAGCTGCGCGAGAAGTCACGAAGCCATGTGATGGAAATGTTGGCAACAGGCGCATTGTTGTCCAAAGTGCTTGAAGCGATAGTGACGAGTGTTGAGAATGAAAATAAACAGATGCTTTGCAGCATTTTGTTACTTGATGACGAAGGTAAGCATCTAGGGCGAGTGGTCGCACCTAGTCTGCCAGACTTCTACAGGGACGCTCTGAATGGTATTGAAATTGGTGCAGGAGTTGGGTCTTGTGGAACTGCAGCGTTTACCGGTGAGCGGGTTATTGTTGATGATATAGAGACGCATCCTGACGCGGAGACTTATCGAGAGCTTGCTGTTCGTGCTGGACTACGAGCCTGTTGGTCGCAGCCCATCCTCTCCTCGATGGGGAAAGTGCTAGGTACTTTTGCTATTTATCATCGTGAGGCACATATGCCTACGGAGGCTGATATTTCTATCATTGAACAATCAGCTTATTTGACTAGCATTGCGATTGAACGTGAATTAGGGGAGTCGGAACTTAAAATCGCGGCCATTGCTTTTGAGTCTCAAGAAGGCATGATGGTGACTGATCGTAATCGTATCATTCTGCGTGTAAACCAGGCCTTTACAGATATTACCGGGTACTCTGCTGAAGAAGTCGTTGGTCAAACTCCGCACTTACTTAGCTCAGACCGACAAGGGCAGGAGTTCTATGCCGCTATGCAAGAGAGTATAGATAATTCAGGTGCATGGGACGGTGAGATTTGGAATCGTCGTAAGAATGGTGAGGTGTATCCTGAGCATATGACAATTACCGCTGTCAAAGATGCTGGCGGGGTTATCACTAACTATGTGGTAACACTAACTGATATTACTACGAGTAAAGCGGCGTCAATGGAGATTGAGAATCTTGCTTTTTATGATCCGCTCACACACTTACCTAACCGACGTTTGTTGCTGGATCGTCTTAAACAAGCTTTGTCTTCAAGTGCTCGTAGCGGCCAAAGGGGCGCGTTATTATTTCTTGATTTAGACCATTTCAAAACGTTAAACGACACGCTTGGGCATGATGTTGGTGATTTGTTGTTGCAGCAAGTTGCTGAGCGGCTTGCTAGTTGTGTGCGTGAAGGTGATACTGTTGCGCGCTTAGGAGGCGATGAGTTTGTATTGTTGCTTGAGGATTTAGGCGAGGATGCGCTTGGTGCTGCGGCTCACACGGAAGTTATCGGTGAAAAAATACTTGTTACACTTAATCAGGTTTATCAGCTTGATGTGCATGAGTATTATAGTACGCCTAGTATAGGGGCCACATTGTTTAATGATCATGATCTGATGATAGACGATTTGCTTAAACAGGCTGACATTGCGATGTATCAATCCAAAACAGAAGGCCGTAATACTTTGCGCTTCTATGATCCAAGGATGCAAGAGGCGATTACTACGCGCGTTGATCTTGAGCATGAGTTACGTAAGGCGTTAGAGTCACAGCAGTTCCAGTTGTACTACCAAATTCAGGTTGATAGTTCAGGTTTTCCATTAGGTGCTGAAGCGCTCATTCGTTGGAATCACCCTAAACGGGGGGTCGTATCGCCCATTCACTTTATTCCGATGGCAGAAGAGACCGGTTTGATTAGGTCTATTGGGCAATGGGTTCTAGATGAGGCATGTACACAACTCAAAAAATGGCAGCAAGATGAGCTTACTAGCGAGCTTGTGCTTGCGGTGAATGTCAGTGCGAAGCAGTTCCGTCAGGTAGATTTTGTTGAACAGGTGCAAGCAACAATAAAGCGGCATGAGATTGATCCCACAAAACTTAAGTTAGAGCTCACCGAAAGTTTGTTGGTTGATAATATTAACGACATAATTGCCACCATGGCTGCATTAGGTGGTTGCGGCATTAAGTTCTCATTAGATGATTTTGGTACCGGTTATTCATCTTTACAATATTTGAAAACGCTCCCACTTAATCAATTGAAGATTGATCAGTCATTTGTGCGTGATATTGCCACCGATAGCAGTGACAAAGCGATTGTGCTTACCATTATCGCAATGGCGCATATTCTGGATTTAAGTGTGATTGCGGAGGGTGTGGAGACTGAAGAGCAGCGGCAGTTTTTGAAAAATAGCGGTTGTACGTATTATCAAGGCTATTTGTTTAGTGAACCTGTCCCAATTGATAGGTTTGAGGCACTGTTGGTCATACTATACGGTCGAGCTCTTCAAGAGGTGGAAGATGTTCCTGGATTAGCTGAAAATATTTAGGCGCTTATTAGAAGAATTCAACATCGCTTTCTTTTGTGTTTTCTTGTAGAAGCCCGTCTGTAATCAATTGGTCGTAATAGCAATTGCGGTTGCGGCCATTATTTTTCGCAAAGTAGAGTGCTGTGTCGGCACGATCAATCAGCTTGCTGGAAATCTCATCTGCTGAAATTAACGTATATCCCGCACTTGCCGTTACTTTTCCAATCTGTGGGAACTTGAAGTTGCTTATTTTTACCCTGAAGCGCTCCAGAACGGTTTCTATGTCACTCGCAAGCGTGCATTGAAACACTCCGATAAATTCCTCACCACCGAAGCGGAACAACATATCCGTATCGCGAAACGTTTGTGTCATCAGTTGTGAGAATAAAAGTAATACTTCGTCACCAATCAAGTGGCCAAATGTATCATTTACATGTTTAAAGTGGTCTATATCGAAAATGGCTAGAAAATAAGTATGGCATATCGTGTCATCCTTACGTTTCGATGTGTTGCTGATGTGCGCTAATACTTTACTGATTCTTTGTTCAAAGCTTTTGCGGTTGAGTAGCCCCGTCAATGTGTCGCGTTCATTATCATGATTGAGCCAAGTAAAATTCTGGAACATTTGCAACAACATGCGAATGGATATCTGTTGTTGAGGGTCTTCAATTTCAGAGGTAATAGCGACAATGGCAATTGGTTGATGTGCTGCACTTTTTAATGGGTATAAATGGGTAAAAACTTTCCCGTTAGGTGTATAGCTGAGGCACTCGCCAGACTTGAAGCAGTTGGCTAGGTTGTTTTTGAGTGAAGATGGCAGATTGGCCTCTTCAGCTTCTTGACTAAGCGCTACGATAGGAAAAATTTGTTTTTCTATATCCACCGCGTGATAAATGGACACAGAAGGTTGATCGTGATCACGACTCTCCAATGAGATTAGATCAAACAAAGTCTGAGTTAGTAGCTTTTCCAGTTCAATTTGATCGCGCTCACTGGTGAGTTCAACAAGATGGCTTAAGAGGGTGTGTAAAATAGTTGAGTGCATATTTGATGATGGTCTCAATCTATATTCCCTCGTTAACCAGTATGAAAGTTTAAATTTACCCTAAAAACAGTTTGTATGCAGGATTTTCCGTTTCATTCCAGTATGGATAGCCCAAATTATTTAAAAATTCATGAAATTCAGTAGTGTCGTCAGGTGGAACTTGCATGCCTACAAGTACGCGACCAAAATCAGCACCATGGTTACGGTAATGGAATAAGCTGATATTCCAGTCATGCCCCATAGTGTCCAGAAACTTCATCAATGCGCCGGGCTTTTCTGGGAACTCAAACCTGAACACTTTTTCATTTTCAGCCTGTGGTGCATGTC
>DAIDAH010000014.1 GCA_027310735.1 Methylotenera sp.
GCGAATTGGACCCACCCCTTCCCATCTCGAACAGGGCCGTGAAACGATTCTGCGCCAATGATAGTATGCTTTTTGCATGCGAAAGTAGGTCACTGCCAAGCTTTTTATTTAGTCGCCGTAAGGTGACTTGCAATGGCCCTCCTAGTGAGGGCCTTTTGCTTTTTATCTGATCTAAGTTACTTTACTGTACGTCTGAAATCAAAAAACTAGGCCTGTGGCTAGGCTTTTGATTAAATGTATTTGTGCTATATATTATGATGCTGTCGCATCAGTAGTATCTAGGGATGTTTACATAAACTATAGACAGGTGAGGTGACAATTATCTTTATAAGTCTCTTAGTCAACTAGCATGTTTTGGAATGCGTAGTGTGTGAGCTCAGAGTTATTCTGTAGCTGCATTTTGTCTAATAATCGTCTGCGATACATACTGACAGTTTTAACTGAAAGTGATAGTTTGACAGCAATATCGCCAACAGAAAGTCCAGAGGCAATCATTGTTAATGTCTGGAATTCGCGGTCTGAGAGTATTTCATGCGGGGCTTTTTGATTCTCAATGTCGACTTGGTTAGCAAGAATCTGTGCAACTGCAGGAGTAATATATTTTTTACCTTTAGCTACCGTGTGTATTGCATTGACTAGTTCAGTAGATGCACTTTGCTTACTTAGATATCCAGCTGCCCCTGATTTAAGTGCACGTATAGCATATTGATCTTCCTTATACATAGAGAGCATTAGTACTGCAATGTTGCTGTTTTCACGCTTAATATATTTGAGTACATCCATACCACTACGATCAGGTAGAGATATATCCAGCAAAATTATGTCAGCATTTGATTGACAACCAAGTTTAATTGCTTCTACAGCATTTTGAGCTTCTCCAACAACAACAATGTCTTTTGTTTCAGCTAGAATTTGTTTAAGGCCAGCACGTAAAATTGCGTGGTCATCAGCTATGATAACTTTGATTTTGTTGTTCATATGTATCTCTCATGAAGCTTTGTATCTTTGGAATTGGATGTGAATCTAGAAAAAATCATTTTCTCTTTCAATGGGTAATTTGATGCTAATGAGTGTCCCTGGCTCATTTGATTCCGTAATGTCAAAACTACCACGCAGTGTTATTACTCTCTCTTGCATTCCACGTAAACCGAATGAATTTGCTTTAAGGGTGTCGCTAGGTTTAATTCCTACGCCATTGTCATGAATAGACATTAATATTTCATCATGGGTAGCTCTAAGCTCAATATGTACAGTAGAGGCTTTTGCGTGTTTTGCAATATTAGACATAGATTCTTGGCAGATACGGAATAATGTAATTGCTTGATCTGTCGTGACTGGAATCTCAGACTTCTTACAAGAAAAATGGCACTTTATGCCTAATTGTTTTTCAAACTCACTTGATTGCCATTCGAGCGCTGCCACAATGCCGAGATCAAGTATGTTTGGCCTTAAGTCGCTTGAAATTCTATGAATGGCATCAAAGGTGCTATCGACTATTAACTCCAAACTTTGAGCCTGTTCTACTGTAACTTTTTGGCCTGCAGTAAGCTTGTTAATAATGGATGATAAGCCAATCTTAATTGCGGTTAAATTCCCACCCAAATCATCGTGAATTTCACGAGCAATCCTGCTGCGCTCGTGCTCTTTAATTTGATCCATGTGAGCGGATAACTCAGCCAAATTACGTCGAGACTGTTCAATACCAAGCTGCTCATTTTTACTTTGAGTGATATTTGTCATAATACCATCCCAGAGGATGGCTCCATTGGGGAGAACTCTAGGGGTAGAGCGCAAGTTGATCCATTTGGTGTCTTGCCAGCCCTCGATCCAGACGCGACCATCCCAGTTTAGCAGTTTCAGTTTTTTGGCTGAGAGCTCAAGACGCTTGCGTAGTGAAGTGCGGTCTCTTACATTAATCATTGCATAAAATAGCTTGGAATCCTGCTTTAGTGCTTCCGTACTAAAGCCCAACAATGCTTTGCAGCCATCGCTGAGATATACAAAGTCTATTTCACCCTCATGATCTAGCTGAAATTGAAAGACTAGTCCTGGTGTATTTGTGACAATGGCTTGAAAGCGTGATTCGCTTTCAATTAATGCTTGCATTGCCTCTTCTTTTGACGAGAAGTCACTCTTGATGAAAATTAGCTCTTGTTGCCCAGGTTGCATTATTTTGCTCTGTGAATGCACTTCATCAATAGTTACCAATGATCATATTATACATATAAGCGAGGAGCGAAACACTTAACGAGGTTCACAACATTAGAGTGCTAAATGTCCGATTGAAAATTACTCGAGTTTTCAGATGTTTTTTTTATATTATGATTATTAATGATGTAATGAACCTAAATTGAGTTGCTTTAAGTGCTCTGTTTCTAGCTTCTTTGAGAAGTATTTATAATGATAATTGAGTGCAGAGTGTTATTGATTTTTCTAAGCAATAAAGGGATATGTATCAAAAGTCAAAGTAATTAAGTGATATGCCTTGAAGTGCTAGACCAGACCTAAACTTTTTCTAGGTAAGCCTAGTGGAAATTAATGCGTAATTGAAGAAAGAATATCTAAAGGTCAAACTGTAATGGTCGTGAAAAGTAAAGATAGCGGGATGCCAACAAGCGGTCAGATAAATGCCTTAGCCAGTTTATTTAATCAAGGGCGCCTAGAGGAAAGTGAGCTTTTGGCTCTTGAGATGACTAGGCGTTACCCTAAGCATGGCTTTGGTTGGAAGGTGTTAGGTGCAATACACCAGCAGCAAGGTTTAATTGATGGAGCGTTTCAAGCTTTAAAAATGGCCGCAGAGTTTTTGCCTAATGATAGTGAGGTCCAATATAACTTGGGGAATAGTTTTTATGATCAGCACTTATTGCCCGAGGCTGTCAGTTGCTATCGTAAAGCTGTGAAGCTTGACTCGGGCTTTGCAATGGCGCATTACAACTTGGGTAGTGTGCTTAAGGATCAGGGCCTGTTTGCTAAGGCGATAGTTAGTTATAAGAAAGCCTTGAGTATCAGTCCGGAACATGCGGCCATGAATTTTAATTTGGCGCTTATGTTGTATGAGCAAGCAGATTATATTGGTGCCATAGAGTACTATCAACGTGGATTATTATTACAACCTGATTTTGTAATGGCCTATGTAATATTGGGGGCAAGTTACAAGGCAGTCGGCGAGTTACACAAAGCTGAGGCTTCATACAGGAATGCGCTCAGCTTAGATCCAAATTGTTTCGATGCGCATAATAACTTAGGCGTTATATTGAGTGCGATGGGTGACATTGTTGAGGCCGAAAGCTGCTATCGTACCGCAATTAAGTTAGAGCCTAATTTTGCCTCTGCATATAATAACCTCGGTGTTTTATTTAAGGATCAAGGTCGAAACGTTGAGGCAGAGTCTTATTTTATTGCATCGCTTGAAAAAGACCCTTTGTATTTCTTAGCTCATAATAATTTGGCCGTTACTTATCGAGACCAAGGTCGATTATCTGAATCAGAACTTTCTTGTAGAAATGCCATTAAGGTAAAACCTGATTACGCAGAGGCTTATAGTAATCTAGGGTTGGCGCTAGATGGCATGGGGCGCCTACAAGAGGCTGTGTCAGCCTTTGAAAAGGCGCTTGAGTATGATCCAGAAAATGCCGCTATGCTCAGTAACTTTAGCGTTACTTTAAATACGCTGAGTCAGCTAACTAGAGCGGAGGCTTACCTTAAAAAGGCGCTGGAACTCGCCCCAGAGTTTGTTAATGCACATGTGAATCTTTGTGTGAATTATTTGGCGCAAGGTCGTATTCATGATGCTGAAGCCATTTGTTTGAAAGCGCTAAAGATTCAGCCGGATAATGCTGAGGCGCAAAATAATCTGTTGTTTTTAATGAACTATTCGGATAGTTACAGTGCTAATGACTGTTTTGAGGCTGCGAGTCAATATGGTCTGATGGTGGCAGAAAAAGCTGATGCGTCATTTTCATCATGGCGGTGTGAGTCTCAGCCGAAACTACTACGCATAGGGCTAGTGTCGGGCGATTTGCGCCAGCATGCAGTATCTTATTTTTTAGAAAATTTGGTTAAACATATAGAGCCATCAAGCCTTGAGTTAATTGCATACTCAACCAATGCTCGCCAAGATGAAGTGACTGCACGTCTTAAGCCTTATTTTTCTGGCTGGACGTCATTAGTCGGAATCAGCGACAAGGCTGCCGCACAATTTATTCATAATGATGGTGTACATCTCTTGCTGGACTTATCCGGGCATAGCGCAGGTAATCGATTGCCAATTTTTGCTTGGAAGCCTGCACCAGTGCAGGTTAGTTGGTTGGGATACTTTGCCACTACAGGGGTAAAGGCTATAGATTATTTTATAGCCGATGAAGTGGGTGTGCCTAAATGCAATAAGTCGCAATTCGTGGAACGGATTAAATACTTACCCGATACCCGACTATGTTTTACAGCGCCTGATGCTGAGGTGGTGGTTTCTGCCTTACCTGCACTGGCTAATGGCTATGTCACATTTGGATGTTTTCAAAATATGGCGAAGGTCGGGGATGATGTGCTCGATTTATGGGCTGAAGTCATGAGAGGGGTGCCGCACTCCAAATTGCGTTGGCAATGTAAATCTTTTAGAGATGCTTCTGTAGCAGAAGGTTTAAAGAAAAGATTGTTAAAACGCGGTATTCAACCAGACCGGATCATCTTACTTGGCTCAACATTGCGTGAGGCTTATTTTTACGCACATGCAGAAGTGGATATGATGCTGGATACATTTCCATTTACAGGCGGCACAACTACTTGTGAAGCATTATGGATGGGAGTGCCTACTTTAACACTTGCAGGCAGTACGCTTATTGCAAGACAGGGTGCTAGTTTAATGTCCGCAGCCGGTCTTGCAGACTGGGTTGCTGAGAGTAAAGATGAGTATGTCAAGAAAGCATTATTTTTTGCTGGTGATTTGAGTAAGCTTGTCTACTTGAGGGCTGGCCTGAGGCAGCAGGTACTTACTTCGCCGTTATTTGATGCATCACGTTTTGCAAGGAACATGGAAAATGTATTATGGGAAATGTGGCGAGATTGTGAAGCCCAACCAGAGATGAGCCAGGCTCTCACACAACATATAGCCAAAGCTCAGCTTGACCAAATACAAGTCCATATTGAAATTATAAGTGCAACCAGATATTCAGAAGATGACTTTTGGAGTAAGTCCGCATTAGGTCTTTCACTTAAACGACATCTTAAACAGGATGCAAGATTAACGGCTAATATTGCATTTGAGAACACACGAGGGCTTGCTGAAATATTTAATGAGTGTATTGATCAAGCGCAGGATAAAGATATTCTTGTTTTTATACATGATGATGTGTGGATTGATGACGTAAATTTTGCAGAAGCAGTGATTGCAGGTCTTGAGGATTTTGATGTAATCGGCGTTGCTGGTAACCGCCGTAGAGTGCCCAATCAGCCTGCATGGGCATTTACGGAAATTAAAGATGGTAAATTCGTCACAGATGTTAGATCAAACTTAAGCGGTTGCGTTTCCCATGGCGATAGCGCTTTCGGGCCGGAGTCATATTTTGGTGAACTGCCTGCAGAATGTGAGCTTATGGATGGTGTTTTTCTTGCCACCAAGAAAGAGTGCTTAAAAGCGAGGAATGTAGGGTTTGATGTTCAGTTTGATTTCCATTTCTATGATTTGGACTTTTGTCGTAGTGCAAGAAAAGCTGGATTGAGACTAGGTACTTGGCTAATCAAGCTTACTCATCAGAGTCAAGGTGCATTTGGCAGTCAACATTGGATAAACAAATACCAACTTTACCTGAATAAGTGGGAAGAGACTTCTTCAAATAACGGTATAATTTTTTTACAACAGCTAGTCAACGAAAGAGAGCAGGATTTGCAGCAGGCGATGAGTGAAGTGTTACAAATGGCTGTGGAGCATCAGAATGCTGGTCGTATAGAACAGGCTGAACAATTATATATTGAAATTCTTAGTATCCATCCAGAACATGCCTTGGCTAACCATAATCTAGGTGTAATTGAGGCTAATACCAAAGGTGCGCTAGTTGCCTTGCCACGTTTAGAAATTGCTGTGAAGGCTAGTCCAGATAGTGAGCAGTTCTGGGTAAGTTATATCGATGCACTCATGCAATCAGGCGCGCCTGATACGGCAGCTGATGCTATCGAGTTAGGACAAAAATTCGGACTTACGAATGAGACTGCACAAATGCTTGCTGCCGAATATGTAGCATCACTTGAATCACAGCATAAGTATGAAGCCGACGTGAAGGTTAAAAGGAAAGCTAGAGAGCATCTGCTGGCCCATCAGTTGCTCGATGGCTTACAAGGCTTAGAAATAGGCGGTGCCGCCCACAATGCTTTTGGGCTAAATACACGTAACGTAGATTACACCGCTGAGATGAATACGGAATTTAAACTTTATGAAGTTAGTGTTTGCGGTGAGGCGATGGCTGTTGATGTTGTTGCAAAAGGGGATGATATTCCTTTGCCAGATAAGTCCGTAGATTTTGTAATCAGTAGTCATGTAATCGAACACTTTTTTGATCCGATAAAAGCAATTAAGGAGTGGATGCGCTTATCACGCAAATATGTATTCATCATTGCTCCGTTACCTGATGCGCTGCCAAGTGACCGTGGAAAACCGCTTACAACAATGCAGGAGTTGTTAGATAGGCACAGTGGCAAAGTAAAGATGTCTGGCGTGGAGACCGAGCATTATTCAATTTGGACTTGTGAAACATTTAAAGACATGTGCCTAGAACTCATTGGCGACTATGGATTTCATATTAGTCATTTCGAGGTCGTTGACACTAAAGTAGGCAATGGATTTACGGTTGTACTTCGACATAATTCGCTTGTCGAAACAGAACAAGATTTGCAACGGTCAATGAGTGAGATGTTGCAAATGGCATTGCAATACCAAAATTCTGGTCAAATTGAACAGGCAAAACATCTTTATTTAAAAGTTATCAATATTCAACCAAATCATGCAGATGCAAATCACAATCTTGGCGTAATAGAGGCTCGTTTGAACGGTGCCTCTGCTGCGTTAACTCACTTGGAAATTGCAATTATGGCTAAGCCAAAAAGTGAGCAGTTTTGGGTAAGTTATATTGACGCACTTATGCAGTCTGGGGCTAATGACAATATCATTGTGTCGGCATTAGAGTTGGGACAGCAGTGTGGCGGGCTAAAGATTGCAACCGTGAAAATGTTAGCAGCAGAGCGCATTGCTGCTGAGAATAAACAGGCATCGTTTTGTCCGGTATGTAATTGTCAGCAGGTTGAATTTTTACCTCTTCCGGATTCTTACCAAGAAATTGCACGTCGTCATGGTTTCATTCATTTTGGGCAAGGGGAAATGACGTCAGCAGAAACTTATACTTGCCGTAATTGTGGAGCTTCAGATCGAGAGCGACTTTATGCTTTATGGATTGATCAACAAATCGAGAAGGGTTGTTTTTCTGCGAACACACGCGTTATACACTTTGCTCCTGAGGCCGTATTGTCAGCAAAATTAAAAAGCATAGACTTATTTGACTATAAGACTGCCGATCTTTTCATGGATCGTGTCGACTATAAAGTTGACATGATGGATATGCCATTTAAAGATGCTAGATTTGATTTCTTTATCTGTAGCCATGTGCTGGAGCATGTGAGCAGTGATGATCAAGCAATTCAAGAGCTATTTAGAATTACGAAGTTGGGCGGTAGTGGCATTTTAATGGCACCTATTATAGTCGGGTTGGAAAAGACTCAAGAGGATTCTAATGTAACTGATGAGGAAAGCCGCTGTCGGCTGTATGGTCAAAATGATCATGTCAGACTATATGCGCATAATGATTATGTTAATAAAATTCGCAGTTATGGCTTTCGTGTCGAGGAGCTAGGTATAGACTATTTTGGAGAGGAAGCTTTCATCTCATTAGGGCTTAAGCCAACCAGTATTCTTTATGTAGTAAGAAAATGATACTGGTTATGTACGCATACTCCTGTAGCTTAGATGTGAATTTACTTACCAAAATAAGTTGATTGCAATAAGTGTTCTTATAAGAATCACTTGCTATTTTGAGGGTAGGAATGAAAGCAATTACTGAGGGCTTGATGGAAATAGGTGGTTACTTTGGTCTAGATATTCCCTGTTATAGAGAGTTGCACCCAGGTGCTATTAAATTCCAATCTGCACGTGCAGCAATTCGAGCTGTGCTTGAGTGTAACGGAATGAAGAGCGTTATGATGCCAGCTTATGTTTGCAGTTCTGTGATCAAATCTGCTGTTGATGCTGGATTAGAGGTTGAAACTTATGATTTGGATGAAATTCTCTACCCAAAAAATATACCAAGGGTGCTGCCGGATCAATGCGCGTTTGTTTATGTTAACTATTTTGGGCTTTGCCAGGGAAATGTTACTAGATTGCTCAACACTATTCCTAGAGATCGTTTGATTATTGACAATAGTCATGCATTATTTTCTGAACATACCAATGTTTTAGCTAGCATATATTCACCTCGGAAATTTGCAGGGCTACCTGATGGGGGGCTTCTAAAGGCCTCACCATTGTTGAAAGTTACTTTACCCATTGTTGAGGATATGGGTTCATTTGAGCGTATGCGGTATTTACTTGTGCGTATGGCTTATTCTGCTCGGGAAGGATATTCTGGTTTTGTAGATGCACGGAATTCGTTAGTGGACAACACGCCGTTAGCAATGTCTAGATTGACGCAGCGTTTAATGAAAAGTATACAATGGGATCAAGTCGCACTGCGCCGAAGAGAAAACTTTACAATTATGGATCGCATGGTCGGAGCTATAAATGATATGTTCTGGGTGTTGGGTGAGGGTGATGTTCCCTTGTGTTACCCTCTTACTTTGCGCGGATATGACGTTAACCGCATAAAAATTGAATTAGCAGAGCGTAATGTTTTCACTGCCACTTATTGGCCGGATGCTTTACCTAGAATTAATGCAAATACCATAGAGTCTGCATTTGCCAACGAGACGCTATTTATTCCTATTGATCAGCGCCTTGAAAGCGCGCAGGTGGAAGCTGTAGGCCGGCTGATCTTAAAACTTATAGAGACGTGATTGCTTCGTAATGATTAACTATGCAAATTTATTTACCAAGATTTCCGGAGCCTACTGATGTCCAATGAGAAGCCCTTTTATCCAAAGTTCAGTTACGATGCGCATGCCAGAACTTGTGCAGAAGACGATTTTTTAGGTCAAACTCGTCGCACAGTACAAGGTTTACCTGTCTCTGATGATCAGATACAGATGATTACTACAGCAATAAAGTCAGGGCTTAAGATGAGACCTGATGATGTGCTTCTTGAGCTTGCCTGTGGCAATGGGGCTTTGTCACATTTTATTTTCGACTCGTGTCAGGAGTACTTGGGGGTTGATGTGTCTGAGTATTTGATCTCGATTGCAAAGAAAAACTTTGAAAAACCACCCCACTACAAATATTTAATGCAAGGAGGCGCGGAATATATGCGTCAAGAGTCACAGCCCGAGCGCTTCTCAAAGGCACTATGCTATGCAGGATTTCAATTTTTCTCAGCTGATCAGGCTGCAGAGATCCTTTTAATTTTATTTAATAAATTCAAGAATGTCCAAACGTTTTTTATTGGTAACTTGCCTGATAAAGAGCGTGCTGGAGAGTTCTATAAGACAAGGCAGCCCAGTATTGAAGAATTGTTAGATTGTTCTACAGCAATTGGCATTTGGCGAACACAGGACGAATTCACTAGGCTTGCAGAGCTTGCTGGTTGGAAGGTAAGTTTTTCAATTATGCCGACGGAGTTTCATGCTTCGCATTATAGATATGATGCTTTGCTTAGTCGTTAGAGGCTATATAGTGGAAAATAAGTATGGATAAGAAAAACAAGATTGAAGACTTGGCAATTTTTGGTGGGAAGAGTTTTTTCGTTATACCAAAATCAACATCAAATTTGCTACAGCCTGATTTCGAAAAGTTTATGGGCTATTCGAAGCTATTTCTCGATCAGCATCAATACACAAACAATGGACCAAATGTAAAACTACTGGAGCAACGGTTAGCCGCATTTCATCAGACTGAATATTGTATTTCATTTTGCAGTGGTTTCTGGGCAATAGCTCTAACGATTTCGGTACTTGCACTCAAAGGTAAAACTGAAATAGTGATGCCCTCGTTAACCTATCGCCGTATGGCAGATATTGCGGCTTGGGTGAAGTTGAAGCCGCACTTCTGCGAGGTAGAGCCTGAAACGCTTGCGATGAGTGCTGCAACTGTTCTTCCATGCATTAATGAGAATACGGCCTTGATACTCGGTGTTCACCCTATAGTGAACTGTTGTGACATCGATGGATTGGTTGCACTTTCGAAAGAAAAAAATATTCCATTATTATTTGATTCGGTTGAGTCTGTTTATGAGTCTACTACCAGTGGAAAGGTTGGTAGCTTTGGTCATGCGGAAGGTTTTTCCTTGCACGCGTGTAAATTGATGAATGGGTTTGGTGGTGGATATATCACTACAAATGATGCTAGTCTCGCAAGGCAGCTAGCTTTGATGCGTGGCTTTGGTTTTGAGGAGATAGACAAGATCGTCGTGCATGGCGGCATGAATGCTAAGCTAAATGAAATACATGCAGCTATGGCGCTTGCTAGCTTAGATGATGTTGATGAGCAGGTAGTGCGTAATCGACAGCGCTACCATACCTACAAGCGCTTGCTTACAGATATCAGCACTATACGACTACTCGAGTTTGATGAAAGTCACCGTGCGGGCTATAAAAATATTGTGGTCGAACTTCTAGATGATTGGCCGTTAAGCCGTGCCGATACGATAAGCATATTGAATGCCGAAAAAATTCTTGCTCGAGCCTATTATTCACCACCACTACATCAAAAGTCCATGAAGTTTGCATATGTACCGACTGACTTGCCGGTTACGGATATGCTTGCTGAAAGGTTTCTGAACCTTCCTTGTGGTCACCTCGTTAGTAATGATGACGTTGCTGATATAGTTTCTATGCTTAGATTTATATCAAATAACGCAAGTCAGATTAATGATCGTTTGCGTGAGAAAGATGTGAATTAATATGAATATAACTAGCTTTGCCCTTTTTGGTGCTAAACCTACATTTGATAAGCCGCTTCCAATCGGTCAACTTTACTTCCCGTCATCAGAGCGTTATGAAGCAAAATTTCGTGGTATTTTTGAGCGACAGTACTATAACAATAATGGACCTCTTCATGAGGAACTCGAAGAAAAGCTTCAGCAGTTTCTAGGTGTCAAGCATGCAATCTGCGTGAGTAATGCTACGCTCGGTTTGATGATGCTAGCCGATGCTATGGAGCTTACAGGGAAGGTGATTCTCCCAGCGTTTACTTTTGCCGCATCTGCGCATTCAGTTACTTGGGCGGGATTAGAGCCGGTTTTTTGTGATATCAATCTGGACACTCATCAGATTGATATCAATGCGATTGATGCGTTAATAGATAAAGATGTTAGCGCGATCATGGGTGTAAACCTATGGGGAGGTGCATGTAATCCTAAAGCTCTCGCTGAAGTGGCTGCAGCTCGTGGAGTTAAACTTTATTTCGATTCAGCACATGCTTTTGGTTGTACTGTTGATGGTACTTCAATCGGGAATTTCGGATGTGCAGAGGTATTCTCATTTCATGCAACCAAAATTTTGAGTGCGACAGAAGGTGGCTGTATTTGCACTAATGACGATGATTTGGCTGTACGATTACGCAGTATTCGACCTAGCTATAGTTTAGATCATCCAGTAAGTATCGTGAGAGTGGCAAATGCTCGTATGTCTGAAGCGCAGGCGGCTATCGCATTGATGAGCCTTGAGGATTTTCCAGAAAATCAGAAAAATAATGAAACTCTTTATCATCTTTATGCAGGAAAGTTAAATGCAATCTCCGGCTTGCGGTTAATTAGACCAGCGGGTGTTAGTTTCTCTAATTATCAGTACCTTGTATGTCAAGTAGATGAGCGTGAGTTTGGTCTGTCACGGGATATGCTGATTGATATATTGAAGGCAGAAAACGTGATTGCACGACGTTATTTTTACCCTGGCTTACATCGTTGTCTTCCGTACGCGCAAGAGTTACCACAATATCTGGATAGTTTGCCTAATACCGATAGTCTTTGTTCTTCATGTATTCAGTTGCCAATAGGTGCGCTTGTTTCTGCGCAAAGTGTTGAGCATATTTGCGATATTATTGCCCGTACTCATCAATATGCAGCAGAAATTCGTTCCAGACATGAGAAATGATTTAACTTTAGGGATAATGCAGCCCTATTTTTTTCCATATCTAGGGCATTTCTCTTTGATTGCTGCCGTGGATGAGTGGATTGTTTTTGATATTACGCAGTACACACCAAAATCTTGGATGAATCGTAACCGTATTCTTCATCCAAGTGCTGGGTGGCAATATGTGACTGTGCCATTATCAAACTCGTCTATTTCAATCAAAACTAAAGACGCGAAAGTGTTTAATCATTTAGATGCAAAGACCAATATAGTTGGCAAGCTTAGTCATTATAAGAAAAAAGCTCCTTATTTTGAGGTAGTTAATACTTTAGTACATGATGTTTTTGATGGCGCAACGGATGACTCTCTGGTTCATCTTAATTTAAGAGGTCTAAATGCGGTCTGTCAGTATTTGGGAGTTCCATTTGTCTATCGAATCTGCTCTGAACTTAACTTGGCATTGCCAGACAATCTCAGTCCAGGTGAATGGGCGCCAGAAATCTGTAGCTTATTAAGCGCAAGTCGGTATATTAATCCAGCTGGTGGCCAAGGGCTCTTTGATGCAAGGGATTTTACACGGCGTGGAATCTCCTTAAGTTTTGCCCAAGCTAAGGAGTTTGTTTATAGTGCATCGCCTTACCAGTATGAATCGAATCTTTCTATACTCGATGTGTTAATGTGGAACTCTCCAGACGTGGTAGCGGATGCCGTTCGTAAGGGTATAGAGATAACTGAGAAAAAATAATAAATAGGACGAATAAATGAATACCACTCTAAAAGACATAAGCAAGCCTAAAGTTTCAGTTATTCTGACATCGTGTAATCATGGAAAATATATTCAAAGTGCAATTGATAGCGTCCTTAATCAGTCCTTTACTGATTTTGAGCTGATAATTTGGGATGATGCGTCCTCCGATCATTCGTGGGATTTGATTGAGCAGTATTCAGACCGTCGCATTAAGGCGTTCCGTAATGAAGTGCAAAAAAGAGGAGTATGGGGGATAAACAAAGCCATCTCAGATGTGGCTGTAGGTGAATATATCGCTATATTTCACTCTGATGATATTTGGGAAATAGACAAACTGGCAAAACAGGTTGCATACTTGGATGAGAACTTGGATATAGGCGCTGTTTTCACCACTGTACAGGCGATTAATGAACGTGGTATGCCTCTTGCTAATTCAGCACATGTATATTGCAGTATATTTAATCAGCCTAATCGCTCTCGTCATGAATGGCTTCGCTCTTTTTTTCTAGGTGGGAACGCGTTATGCCACCCAAGTATTTTGATTCGTAAAATTTGTTATGCGGATTGCGGCCTCTATAGGTATGGCTTAGGTCAACTCGGTGATTTTGACATGTGGGTACGGCTTTGTGCTAAGTATGAGATTCATGTGATGGCGGATCCTTTGATTCAGTTTCGAGTGCGCGATGGGGAGTTAAATACCAGTGGCAATCGTCCAGAGGCTCGCATAAGATCTCCTTATGAGCATTACAGGGTGCTTCAACTTTATAAAGCTATTGTAGGTAATGGGGAGGTTTTTAAGATATTTCCAGATTTTATTTCATATGATAAAGGGAATGACACTGACCCAGAATATGTGCTGGCTAGAGTATGTTTGGAGTCTGGCGATTTCTATCTTAGAGAGATGCTCGCTATTGAAATTTTATTCGATAGTCTTAATGATCCATTACGTAGCGAATTGATTAAGCGCGTTTACGGGTTTACCTCATGTGACTTTATCTCGTTAACAGGTCAACATGATATATTCTCCCGAGAAGTGACTCACCAGTTACAAATCTCCGTAGCGGAAAGAGATGCACAAATGGATAACTTTATTACTGATTTGGATATTAAAATTAAGGACTTTGTTGCTGATCGAGATATGCAAATCAATAATTTAAATAACATTATTGCTGAGCGAGATGCACAAATTACTACTCTAAACTATCTTATTGCTTCATTGGATGCTCAAATAGGCAAGTCTATTCTTTAATCGAACTGTTGCTTAGAGTTTCGAGCTTTTACACAGCAATTGTTATAGCTGCTAGCGATCAAATTATGTTGCCTGAAATTTTGCGACTACAAGCAAAAGCGAAATGAATTTTTCAAAATTAATGGGTTTTATGTAGTCATGACTAGCCAAGGAAATGCGCAATTAGAGTTACGTATATCAAAGGCGTTATCTTTATATCAAGCAGGGCATAAACAACAGGCCGAGTTGATATATCGGGATGTTCTGCTGACGAATCCCAATCAACCGAATGCTAACTATCATTTAGGCGTTATTGCCTTGGAGATTGGACTGGTCGATGATAGTTTGCCCTTTTTCAAAACCGCGCTGGAGGCTGACCCTCAAGAGGCATCGTATTGGTTAGGTTACATAGACGCACTTATTCAGGCTACGCATTATGAAGAGGCTCAGTTGGTGTTGTCTTATGGATTGCAAGCAGGGTTGTCCGGACAAGAAGTCAATGCTTTGATTTCAATCATGGAAAGTAAGCTTGGCAGTGAGGCCACTCAAGACCAGATTAGCTTGACCTTAACTTCTGTGGAAGATGAATTGATTGATTTGTTTTCCAAACAACAATACAAAGAAGTTGAGCGCAGAGTACAGAGTCTTGTTCAGGAGTATCCCCATTGGCTCGTTGGTTGGAAGATTCTGAGTGATACGCTTCTCGTTCAGAGAAAAGATGCGCGATTTTCAGCCTCGAAAGCTTTGGAGCTTAACTCGATGGATGCAAAAGAGCATTGTTATTATGGATTGGTTCTGAAAAATCAGGGTGATTTAAAAGGCGCAGCAATGGCTTTTGAGCAGGCAGTTAAGCTTAAGCCAGATTATGCCGCAGCCTATAATAATTTGGGTATCGTAAAAAAAGATACGGGAGATGTTGAGGCCGGTATTCGCAATTATCGGCGGGCGCTTGAGTTGAACCCCGGGTATGCTAGCTGTTATAGCAATCTATTGTTTTGTCTTTCGCATTCGACATGTATCGATGTCAAAGCTTTGTTTAATGAGCATCGTCTATTTAGTGTGCAGTATGAGCTTCCACTAAAAGCTGCTTGGCACATACACGCAAATCAGCGTAATCCTGAGCGTTGCTTGCGTATTGGTTTTGTTTCTGCAGATTTTAGGGATCACTCTCTAGCGTATTTTATTGAGCCCTTACTCAATTATTTGTCTATCTCCTCTAGCTTATCATTGCATGCCTACTCTGCATCCAGTCTTGAAGATGACGTGACTCAGCGATTGCGCGGGCAATTTAAAGGCTGGAGTAAGGTGGATGCAATGACCAATGACATGTTAGCTACGAAGATTCGTGAGGATGGCATAGATATTCTTGTTGATTTAGATGGCCATACAGCAGGAAATCGCTTATTAGTTTTCGCAATGAAGCCAGCACCAATCCAAGTAAGCTGGCTCGGATATTTGGCAACAACAGGTTTGACGGCGATGGATTATTACCTTGCGGATGGGTATTTGTTGCCACCAGGTAAATTGGACTGTCAATTTACTGAGAAAATAGTGCAATTGCCAGCCAATGCACCATTTATGCCATTTGATACTGCGCCGGAAGTTAACGCGTTGCCCGCGCTAAAAAATGGTTATATTACATTTGCTTGTTTTAACCGTATTAATAAGATTACTCAAAGTGTTGTTCGGCTATGGTCCAAACTTCTCAATGCGGTACCCAACGCCAAGATGTTGTTAGGAGGTATGCCGCAGGATGGTAGTTATGACACTATTATTGAATGGTTCGCATTAGAGGGCGTTTTAGTTGAGCGCCTTATTTTCCACTCTCGCAGTTCGATCGACAATTACTTATTGCTTCATCATGAGGTTGATATTTGTCTTGATACATTCCCATCAAATGGTGTGACTACTACTTGTCATGCCTTGTGGATGGGCATACCTACGCTTTGTATTGAAGGCGAAAGCTTGGCAAGTCGTGGTGCGCTTGGTGTGATGAAGCATGTTGGCTTAAATGAGTTTGTGGCGCTGAGTGAAAGTGATTTTGTCGATAAAGGATTGTACTGGTCTAGTCATGCTGGAGAGTTGGCGCAAATACGTGCGTCATTGCGTAATCGTTTTGAACAGTCTAACCTAGCTCGCCCTGAGAGTATCGCAAAAGGGTTGGAACGTGCATTTCGTCAGATGTGGCAGCAATGGTGTAAGCACTTGCCGGCAGAATCGTTTGAAGTTTCTTTGCTTAAGTAGTTGGAGCGATAAAGGTTTGTTTGGTTTTTTTTGATGAATGACATATAAATTCTTTTAGACCCCTAAAGATATAAAAATTATCACCGATATCCTTAATATCAAGATTGCATAATCGGCAAGATGATAAAAAGAAAATTCAAAGTACCCCTAAATTTTCTTAAAAGCCTACCGATAACAGTTTTAACAGCAGCGCAATTAGAAATGATTAGCAGCGCTAAAGGCAATACGGTGTAAGTGAAATTTAATATCAATATTTAGGAGAGTCACCATGGCTTCAGTAATTAATACCAACGTAGCATCACTTAATACACAACGTAACTTAAGTGCATCACAAAGCGACCTTCATACCGCACTGCAACGCCTGTCATCAGGCTTGCGTATTAACAGTTCAAAAGATGATGCTGCTGGTTTGGCGATTGCAACGCGTATGGACTCACAAATCCGTGGTAATAATGTTGCAATTCGTAACTCAAACGATGCGATTTCTATGTCACAAACTGCTGAAGGTGGTTTGGCAAAACAAACAGATGCATTGCAACGTATGCGTGAATTGGCTGTGCAGTCTGCGAATGGTACAAATACATCAACTGACCAAGCAAACTTGGATGCAGAGTTCCAACAATTGTCTACTGAGGTGACTCGTCTTAGCACTGCAACTAAATTCAACGGTGCTTCCGTATTTGGTACAGCTACCACTTTCCAAGTGGGTGCGGATACTACAGATACTATTTCTGTTACAGCGGTTACTGCGGGTTCTGTTGCTGCATCTTCAGTGTCTAGTGCATCAGCAGCAACTACAGCAATCACTAATATTGATGCTGCGCTTACTACAATCAATACACAGCGCGCTGTACTTGGTGCGACTCAAAACCGCTTTATGTCAGTTGTAAGTAGTTTGCAAGTGGCGGTAGAGAATCAGTCAAACGCTAAGTCACGTATCATGGATGCTGACTTTGCTGCGGAAACTGCAAACTTGACTCGTGGTCAAATCTTGCAACAAGCCGGTACTGCAATGTTGGCTCAAGCGAATTCATTACCTAACGGTGTGTTAGCCTTGTTAAGATAGTCTTAATGGTTATTTAAGTTCGGCACCTACAGGTTTTTAAGTAAACCTGTAGGTTTTTGTAAAGGAGATAAACATGATTAATGTATCTTCATCAGTTGCTTCTGGTGTGGCTAGTCAGGCGGTTGGTCTGAGAAGCGTCACGAGCGGACAAAATGCGCCAGTTCAATCAATAGATCCAAAATTATCAGCTTCTTCTGCATCAAAAGCCGTAGCTAAGGTTGAAAGTGCACAATCTGTAAAAGTGGATAATTCGGCATTGAATGATGCGATCAATAAAATTAATGCTTTTATTGCGCCTACTTCGAGTGTTGAATTTTCTGTTGATAAAGACTCTAATCGTACTGTAGTAAAAGTAATAGATTTGGAAACCAAGCAAGTAATCCGGCAGTATCCAAATGAAGATGTTTTGGCAATGTCTAAAGTGTTGGATAAATTTCAAGGCTTAATGGTTAAGCAAACAGCTTAAATACTATTTGTACTTAATTTATATATGACTGTTTTTGTTGGTAGAGTAAAAATATCTGTTCGATTTATTGTCGATCGGATTTAATATAGAACTATTCTGGTTTTTTGTAATAACTCAGTGGTCATTGACTCGCTGTTAGTCTAAAGGATATTCATTATGGGTATTTCATCTGCAGGTATAGGATCTGGCCTAGATGTAAATGCAATCGTGACTAGTTTGATGGGGGTGGAAAAGCAGCCCTTAACAAATGTTACTAATCAAATATCTGCTTATCAGTCCCAAATATCAGCGTATGGCACGTTAAAAAGTAGCCTGTCAGCATTTCAAACAACTGTAAGTGCACTTTCTACGGCGTCTAAATTCAATGCGCAAGCCGCAACCTCCAGTAATTCTAGTTTGTTTACAGCCACCGCGAGTGGTAGTGCAACTATTGGTAATTATGCTGTAACTGTAAGCCAGTTGGCTCAGTCGCAAAAACTTGCTTCTGCAGGCTTTGCTAATACAACAGATGTTGTTGGTACTGGAACACTTACGATATCTTTTGGTACATATACTGCTGCGAGCGCTGGGCCACCAGCGGTTGCTGAGTCTTTTGCCGCTAATGCCGCCAAAACTAATTTGACTGTCACTATAGATAGTACAAATAATACGTTGGCAGGAGTTCGTGATGCGATTAATGCTACGAATGCTAGCGTAAGTGCCACTATTATTAATAACGGTACTAGTAATCAGTTGGTGATCACCTCAAAAGATACCGGCGCGGTAAATAGTTTGAAAGTATCTGTAGCAGATAGTGATGGCAATAACACCGATGCGCTTGGTTTGTCTCAGTTGGCTTATGATCCAATGGCAGCTGGTGTTAAAAATCTCTCACAACTTCAGGCTGCTAAAGACGCCTTGCTTTCAATTGATGGAATTGCCGTAACTAAAGCAAGTAATACTATTTCAGATGCGATTAGTGGTGTGACGTTAAATTTACTGTCAACTAGTGCAACCGCTGCTAATTTAGGTGTTACGAGTGATACTGCGACAATTCAGGCCTCAGTAACAGCTTTTGTGGATGGTTATAATAAGTTGGATACTACTCTACGCAATTTAACTAAATTTGATCCAACAGGTAAAAACTCTGGCCCCTTGTTGGGGGATGCTACGGCAAGAACTGTCATTAATCAGATTAAGTCCGTATTGACTAAGGCTATTGCTAGTGGGGGAAGTTTAACGACACTGAGTCAGATCGGTGTTTCATTTCAAAGTACAGGTCAATTGGCGCTGGATCAGACCAAGCTAACGGCAGCGATGGCAA
Organism: Methylotenera sp.; assembly: GCA_027310735.1. GTDB lineage: Bacteria > Pseudomonadota > Gammaproteobacteria > Burkholderiales > Methylophilaceae > Methylotenera. The sequence continues at coordinate 19,311 of DAIDAH010000014.1, forward strand.
CGAATTTAGGTAATGTTGCCTCATTATTTGCGCCGGCAGCTACAGCAACCGATTCGCAAGTTAGTTATGTCGGTAGTACAAATAACACTAAAGCTGGGACGTATGCTGTTTCGGTTAGTTCTATGGGGCCGCCTGTTTCAGGGACAATTAATGGTGTGGCAGCAGTTGGTTTTAATACTGGGTTAGTTGGTGCGATTGGTGATGCTAGTGAAGGCTTAAGTATTAAAGTGTCGGGTAGCACTACAGGTGCGCGTGGAACGGTTAACTATACTATAGGCTATGCTGCACAGTTGAATAGCTTGATGACAAGCCTATTAAGTGATACTGGACTGGTAACCGCAAGAACAGATGGTATTAATAGCTCTATTACTCGATTAAACCAACAGGCAGATTCGATTAATATAAGACTTGTAGCAATTGAGGCACGTTACCGTGCGCAATTCACTGCTCTTGATACTGCTATGGCTAGTATGTCTACAACCAGCAGCTTCCTTACGCAGCAGTTGGCTGCACTTAATAAGTAACACAACGAGTTAAAGGATAGATTATGTTCGGCCTTAATCAGCGTGGAGTAAATGGGTACGCTAAAGTAAGTATGGAAACTGGTGTACTTGCTGCGAGTCCGGTTAAATTGATTATTATGCTTTATGACGGTGCCATCACAGCATGTCATAGTGCCATCAAGCATATGGAGCACCAAGATATTTTAAGTAAAGGTGCGATGTTATCGAAAGCGATCATGATTATTGAAAGTGGTCTTAGATTAAGTTTGGATAAGCGTGCTGGAGGTGAAATTGCCGTAAGTTTAGATGCTCTTTATGCTTATATGAGCAAGCAACTAACTCTAGCTAATATCCAAAATAAACCAGATACGGTCACTGAAGTCATTAAACTATTAACGGAGTTGAAGGGTGCTTGGGAGGCTATTGATAAAATTCAGATAACAACTCAAGCACAACCTGCTCCAGCTTCACCGGCGCAATCCTTGAGTGGTGCCGCTAATGCTGTCGTAAATCGCAATATCGCTAGTTTTGCGAAGGTTTAATATATGGAATATCAAAATACTATTGCCGTATATGAGGCTGTTGCTAAGTTAACTAGCCAGATGTTACAGGCAGCTAAGCAGCAGGATTGGGATCAATTGACCAATTTGGAGCATAGTTGTGCGCAACATGTGGAAATGCTTAAAGTGATTCAGGATGTTCCGCCACTTCCTAAAGATGCACGTGAACGTAAAGTTGCAAGTATAAAAAGCATTCTTGCTGATGAC
>DAIDAH010000150.1 GCA_027310735.1 Methylotenera sp.
GGTCGCCCGCCAGTGTGCCGCGGATGCTGTCTATAAACGCAGCAACTTCAGGATAACTTTGCAGGGACAGCACATGCTTTTTGCCACGCTGCTCGACTGTTAATGTGTCTTTATCCAGCAACATGCTCTCTACCTTTGGCTTCAAGGTGCGCTTTTCCAAACGGTCTGGCGCACTGTAAAACAGTTCACCGGATGACTCTATCGGCTTGTCGAGAATAGCGATGGATTTTTTCTCTACAAAGCTGGCATGACCGGAACGCGTAGCAGCGAGTGACTGCATAAGCTGATCTATATCCCAGCCTTCGGCATGGCAGATAGGCATTACCAGTAGCATGCCTAGCATTAGCAAACCGGGAGCCAATAAGCGTGACCGTTTGCTGTTAGCTGATTGTGTTTTACTCATATCGTTTTATTTCTCTGCTGTATTCAAAGAGGCTGGCACATCTTGCCAGTAATCGAAAAAATTAAACCAATTATATGGTGCTAAGCGCGTGTAGCGGTTTAACAATTCGGTATAACGAGCCACTGCTATATCCACCGCCTGCGCACGCTCGCTTCGGGGAGTATCGGTAAAGTCAGCCAGCGTTTCGAAATGCACCTGATAACGATTGCCGCCCATATACAGCCCGACCATGAACACCACAGGGCGCCGCAACAAGGCTGCCATACGGAATGGTCCAATCGGCAATGCAGCGGTTGCTCCGAGTAGATTCACTTGCGCCATCGGTTCATTACCCAGCGTGCGGTCAGACAACATACCAACCAGCATGCCATCTTCCAGCCTCTCCTGCACTTGCAGCATGGAGTCGATGCGACCAAGCGGGATAACGTCCATAGATGCCTCTGGGTTGATTGCATTCAGCATCTTATTGATCTTTTGTGCGTTGTCGCCATGCATGACCATTGCTACGCGCAGCCCCGGTAATTGTCGACCGATTGCGCGCATGACTTCAAAGCTGCCAAGATGCGCACCCATGAGCAGTACGCCTTTGTTTTGGTCTATCAATGGGCGTATGTTTTCCTGCCCTTGTATGTCGATATCAAATAAATCGTAACGGCGATTAATCAGGTAAATTCGGTCATGAATCGTCGCTGCAAAGCAGAAAAAATGCCGATATAAATCCAGCCATGTAGCAGGTCGACCGAGTGCGCGCGGCAGGTAGCTGAGCGAGGCACGGCGATTACTGTGCGCAAACAATACAAAGTAGAGCGCAATCAGATGCAACACCATACGACCAGCGCTACGGCCAAGCCGTAGTGATACCCAGCTCATAATGCGCAGCATCAGCATATTGCTGCGCTCTTGAGCTTTGAGCCAGGGCGCGGATTTTTTATAAGCGCTTTCGGTAGGTTGCGTCATGAGTTCTGCTTGCTTGGCGTCAAACTGCCAGTCACGATTTGGCGGTTATCTGTCAGCACTTCAAATTTTATACTGCCATTTGCCAGTTGTTCATGCGCGATGATAACGGTTTCAGCAGGCTTTAATGGGCTTAGAAATTTCACTGAGCTGATTTGCCATGCGCTTGCAACTAAGCCAGTATCTGTTGCGATGGCATGCATGACTTCGTCCAGCAGTACGACTCCCGGAACGATGGGGGTGCCGGGAAAGTGCCCTTTAAATGCTGGGTGATTTGCGGGTATAGCTAATGGTGTTTGTTTTTTCATAAGCGCTTATTTTGCATTTTTTGAGCTGGTTGCGTAGTACTTTGCTCTGTGGTTTTATGTTGTGGGTTCACATGGTTTGCAATGAGCTTTTTAAGTGCCTCGCGTGGCAGCTTACCAGTACTATTGCGTGGTAGCGCTTCTACGAATAACAATGGTCTGGGCAGAAACACAGGGTCTATGCGGGTACGCAGCGCAGCCAGTAGATTCGAGGCTGTCAGGCTTGGCGCAACGACACATGCGCTGAGGCGAGTCACGTGGTCGTGAGAAGCTTCATCCGGCATAAAAAACGCACCGTCAATCACACCGTCAATAGCATTCAAATGATGATTAAGGTTGGCAAGTGAACTGCGCTTGCCAGCAATATTAATCAGGTCCTGCGTGCGTCCATGTAGCAAAAAATGTTCAGCACTGGTGGATTCTATAATGTCGCTGAGCGGCACAGGCGACTCTAAATGACCGCCTACTGCACAGATATGCTCAATCATTTGCGTCAATCGCACATCTGGGAATAACTGCCACGCTTCTCCTTGCGTAGTGCGGCGCGTGGCGATTTGTCCAGTTTCAGTACTGCCGTAAATTTCAAGTAACGGTGCTTTGAGGCTGGCTTCAGCCTTATGCGCTAATGAGTTAGATAATGGCGCCGTTGCTGATAATGCTAATACCAGTTCTGGCACTTCAAGCTCGGCGTCTAGTAATAGACGCAAGTGTAACGGAGTGGAAACCAGAATGCGTGGTGCAGGCGTTTCTTGTAAAGCGCTGCAAATATCTGCCGGGTAGAACGGCTGCGTACTGCTCAAGGCATTACCACTTTGCAGCGGCAGCAATATTGTGGATTCAAAGCCGTACATATGCTGCGGCGGCACAGTGCCGACAATGCTGTAGCTTTTGTTTTCAGATAATCCAATATTTTCAGATAACCCTAGTCGTGCGTCCTGTGCTTGTACATTACGCACCAGCGAACCCCACTTCTTTGCATGCGGAATAGGCGTACCTGTCGAACCCGAGGGAAATACAATCGCCACCAGTTGTTGCGCATCAATCTGCGGTATTGCCATGTTGCTAGCTGCATGCTCTGGCATTGCCGGGTAGCGTAGCTTGGGTAAAGCAATGGTGCAGTCGTCATTGTCGTGCAGGCAAAATACCTCGGCAGAAAAAGCCTGCAATTGCTGCACCATTTCTGGCGTATGCGTTGGCGGTAGCAAACTGACCTTATTGCTGATAATGGCCGCCGCCAAACCAACAGCAAAGTGATAACGGTCACGACAAATGTTCAGTATGTGTTTGCCTGATGGTAATAAAACTGCTAAATGTGCGGCATCTGCCAAAAACTTTTCGACAGAAATGGGCGCACCTTTTTGCCATGCGACGATTTTATCGAGTGAGATGTGCGTGAGTAGTGGCAGGGTTGGCATGAAGGTTTGAGGCTAAAAGCTTTAAAAAATATAGGGCTAGGATTAAAGTATGAAGTATGTGGTTGCAAAGCGGTCTAGCTCGACTGATGAGGTGGCCTTATTGCTAGCATAATTTATCACTAAGAGCTCTGCATTAAAGGTGTCAATATTTTAGACATTAACTTTCCTTGAATGCTGTTCATATCATCGGATAAAGAGTACATATCTTCTAATGACACGGCCTGAAGTGTTTCAAGTCTCTCATAACGTTCAAGAAATAATTTACCAACTGCAGGCAACCCGTCCTTAACTGTCCATACCTGATGGATGTAAACTGCTCGTCTTTCAAATGCAGCTTTAATTTCAGTGCATATTTCAGCCGCATCCTTTTTTAATTGTGGCGCCCTACACTCGATAAGTGCTTTTAATACTTCTGAAAGTTCACTTATTCGCATTTTCCCAGTGAATGCCCTGCCAGTAATAGAGTCAAGACCAGAAATATGCCAAATTACAGTTCGAATTAAGACTTCAATGCTTGATGAACTAACGGCTATTTGCCCTATTGCTTCTTGGTAAGATTTTGGTGGCCAGCTCCAATTTCTTTTTGTAGATGCATTCCGAATTACATCAAGTGCAAGAGAGTCGACTGGGGCAGAGCTTGCAATTGCTTTTGCCTCATCTTCTGTTATTGCAATCATATCTTCATCTACATGACCATCTTGCGAACCGTCTGCCTCAAAGGCAAAAACCTGCCATTTACTTGGGATGTTTTTTTTGTAGTATTTCATAGTCTTGATATCACTCTGGATAAATAGGCTAACGTAAATTAGAGGTTAATGTACACGCACAGAGTGATTCTTATATGCACGCACCGCATCCAGTATGCCGCCTGTGGGCAAATCAGTTAGCACGCGGCGGCGTACCAAAAACTCAATAATGAACATCAGCGCCACCAGCGGCAAAGTGAGAAAGTTCACAAAAAATGACCATGTTGCCAGCGATGCCAGAAAGAATAGCAAGCTAGACGTGACAATAATCATGGCAAAAAACACCACCCACGCCACAGTTACTCGGTGCGCATAACGTATGTGCTCTGGTGGCAGTGTGCCATTGTTGATGATCTCGGCAAAATGCACGCATAAGGGTTTGTGGCCTTGTTGCAGGGTACGGCCGAAAGTGGCTAATAGAACCGCCATCAGGCCAACATCTTGCAACCAGAACACAAGAGCAGTGTGTTGCCTGATGAACGGCCAAGCCAGCCAAGAGGCAATGCCGACTATCAGTAATGTGCTGATGCCAATCAAGCGTGACTGGGCGTTCCAGGCAAAGGTGGCAACTATCAGAAGTATTGGCGCTAAGGCGAGTATAGCGCCGAGTATGCTGCCAGCGTCAGAGGTGTTGACGTGGTGCACTAGCACGGCATAAGTCACAATTACCGCTGTTATTCCTAGGCCGCGTGCAATGTGAATGGCGCTAGACATGCTTTTAATTAGACATTACTTTGTTTTGTGCGTAGCAACATAGTCGGTTAGATTATGCAGCGAACTGAAAATACGGTGGTTATCTTCGCTGTCAGCCTTGAGTTGCAAGCCGTAGCGTTTGGAAATCACCAGCGCCACCTCAAGAATATCAATAGAGTCCAGACCAAGGCCATCGCCATATAGCGGCGCATCCGGGTCGATGTCAGTTGCAGTGGTGTCCAGATTTAATGCCTGCACCATCAATTCGGCAATGTCGAGTTGTAAAGTTGGGTCGTTTTCTACCATGATTGTCTTTTGTAAAATGCGTGCATTCCGCTTGAATGCTCATTAGATTGCGTAGTGCTATATTATAGTAGACATCCTGAGTTTTCGTAGCCGTATTTGTACTTTGAGTGTCACGTACATAAGTTTTTTTACAACATTTCATCACATATATTCTCGCCGTAGCATGCGCAGATGAAACACATGCTTTTTTCATATCTACAAATCATATTTTGTCATTTTTATGACATAAATCTAAGTCACTATTAGCTTCTGATCAAATCAATAGGAGTTGATGATGAATGCTATTGTTAAAAATATATGTTTAGATGAAGTTACCGTGTGCTCTAGTGAGGCTATGTGTCTACATCTACACGATATTGTGCAATCCAGTCAGCTCACAGCTGTTTTCCAACCTATATTAGATATGCATCAGGCTAAAGTCATTGGCTTTGAAGGGCTCATTCGCGGGCCGGTCGGCAGTATGTTGCATGCCCCAATCGAGCTATTTGATGTCGCCAGAAACTGTGGCATGGTGACCGATGTAGAGTACCTCTCTCGCCGTGTTGTACTGGAGTCTTTTGCAAGACAGAATCTGCCAGGTAAAATCTTTCTTAATATCAGCCCAGATATCTTATTACAAAAAGATTCAAGAACCGGTGAAACGCTAAAGTACATCGAAGAGCTAGGCCTGAAACCTAATCAGGTAATCATCGAACTCACCGAGAACGCCAAGACGCTTGATTATCAACTGTTGCGCGATGCGACTCAGCACTATCGCAGCATGGGCTTTGAGATTGCGATTGATGATTTAGGCGAAGGCTTCTCTGGACTGCGATTATGGTCAGAAATTCGTCCTAATTACGTCAAAATTGATAAGCATTTTATCCATGAAATTAACCTTGATCCTGTTAAGCAGCAATTTGCCCGCTCAATTCAAGAGATCGCAGAAAAATCAGGTGCACGCGTCATTGCGGAAGGCATTGAAACTCAAGCAGAACTGATGGCAGTGCGTGACTTGGGCATTGCATACGGCCAAGGCTATTACATCGCCAAACCCAATGCAGTACCAACACAAGAAGCTTCGGCAGAAACGACCAGTTTACTCAAGCGTTTTGAAATAGCCCGCGACAACCTGTTACAAAACCGTGCCACAGTTGGCAAGTTACTTAAAACATCACCATCTGTTGACCCACTGTGCCACAACGAAGATGTGTTCAAAATGTTTGACGAGAACGCAGAACTTTACTCGATTCCGGTAGTGAATAATGGACGTCCGGTTGGCCTCATCAGCCGCTCCGTGATGATTAACGACTACGCCCGCCCCTATCGCCGTGAGCTTTACGGGCGTCGTCCTTGTGAAATGATGATGGACACATCCGCCCTTATTGTCGACAAAACGGTTAGCCTGCAAGACTTAAGCGATCTGATTCTCCAAAGTAAACCGCACCATCTGGCGGTTGGATTCATCATTACCGAAAACGGACAGTACCTAGGCATGGGTAGTGGTCATGACCTACTCCGGTTAATCACTAAAATGCAAATTGATACGGCTCGCTATGCTAATCCGCTGACACTTTTGCCTGGCAATGTACCGATTAGTGAGCAGATTGATAGCCTGTTACAAGCAGGTACTTCGTTTGTAGCTTGCTACTGTGATCTCGATAATTTCAAACCTTTTAACGATGTCTACGGCTATAAAAAAGGTGATGAAATCATTCAAAAAACTGGTCGCCTGCTGACTGATATTTGCGGAGCATATGACTTTATCGGACACATCGGTGGTGATGATTTTATTGTGCTTTTTCAAAGTAAAAACTGGCAAGAGCGTTGTGAGACATTGTTATCGCACATCACAGAAACATTCCCTGAGTTCTATTCAGATGAGGATCGCCAGCGCGGCGGTACTGAAATCGAAGACCGCCAAGGCGTGCGACGTTTCCATCCTTTTATTAGCCTCTCCATAGG
>DAIDAH010000151.1 GCA_027310735.1 Methylotenera sp.
ACATAGACCAATTGGATAAACACAGTCGCAAGCTATTAGATAGATTTTTATAGCAATTCGTTGCAACTACTTGCTGGAAACGAACCTAAAAATCAAAACCTAAAGAATCAAAGCCAAAGGTTTAATGGATTACCCTCACTCTCTACTACTGGGGTGTGGAATTTCTGCATAATCTCAGCAACGACGCCTTGAGCGTGTATACGATGAAACCCTTGCACCACCTCTGCATCCAGCTGCGTGCCAGATTGACCGTCCATCCACTCCAACGCGTTCTCCACAGTCCACGGCTCCTTATAAGGACGGCGAGAAGTCAATGCATCAAAAATATCAGCGGTTTTAGCAATGCGGGCAGACAAGGGAATTGCATCTCCTTTAAGTCCTTTTGGGTAGCCGCTGCCGTCTATATTTTCGTGATGACAGGCAGCAATCTCTCTGGCAATTTCATAAAATGGATTATCTCCAAGAATGCGCACACCGAACTCGGCATGACGCTTCATGATTTCCCACTCTGACGGATCCAGCTTGCCTGGCTTCTTAAGAATAACGTCAGGAATATACATCTTGCCAATATCGTGCAGAATACTCATCACACCCATATGCGCGGCATTATCTGGCGTAACACCCATCTCAACAGCAAGCGCCTCGGTGTAATACTGCACACGACGAACATGATCGGCCGTATCCTCATCCTTACCCTCGCAGGCGACTGACAACATCGTTACCGCGTCTAGATAGGCATTCTTTAAATGTCCGGCAGTCACATCCAACTGACGAGACAAACTTAAACTTTCCAAAGCGCGTACCACAGTTAAGCGTAAGTTTTCAGGCTCCCAAGGCTTACTGATATATTTGTAGATGCCAGCCTCGTTCACACAACGCACTAGCGACTCCATATCTGAATAACCCGTCAACAGAATGCGAATAGCATCCGGTTGTGCTTGCATCGCAAACTTTAATACAGCGTCACCAGTCACATCTGGCATGCGCTGGTCAGAAATAATCAAATCAAACTTTTCCGTTTTGAGTAGCTCAATACCCTCTGCACCAGAGTTCGCCGTGTATATTTCATAATCACGTCGGAAAGCACGCTTGAGACTATCAAGAATATCAGTCTCATCATCAACGAATAAAAGTCTAAATTTCTCTTGGGGCATTTTGCTTTTTACCTCAACTGGATAACAACATGATTTCTGAGCTTACTAGGCTTAAGAACTTAATTTCTTTCTGGATTCATCAGGATATAGATCATGAACTTAGTGCCTTTACCTACTTCACTAGCCACATCAATGCGGCCACCATGACTTTCTACAATGCCATAGGAAATCGAGAGCCCTAAACCCGTGCCTTCGCCTACTTTCTTAGTGGTAAAGAACGGATCAAAAATCTTACTGATAATCTCGGGTGAAATTCCCTTACCGCTATCTGCCACGCTCACAACGGCAAACTCACCTTCTCGACGAGTAGCAATGTGAAGCGACCCTGTCCCATCAATCGCCTGAATGGCATTGTAAAGAATATTCATGAACACCTGATTAATCTGGCCAGCACGACACAGTACAGGCTGATTGAGCTGATAATCCTTAATGACTTCGACGCGATTGCGAATATGATGATTAAGAATCGCCAGCGTATCATTAATGCCATCCTCAAGAACCACACTCTTTAGCTCAGCCTCATCCAGTCTTGAAAAACTACGTAACGATGAAACAATCTCCTTAATGCGAGAAGCTCCAGATTTACCGCTACGAATTATTTTCAGCGTATCTTCTTTAATAAACTCCAGATCAATCGCCTTGATTTTTTTCTCAGCGACGGCTTTCTGCTCATCATTCATCGGCAGTTGGCGCAACTCATCAATAAGCGCCAGCAATTCATTGGTATATTCTTCAAGATGCGGGAAGTTGGCATATATAAAACCAATCGGATTATTAAGCTCGTGTGCAACACCCGCCACCAACTGACCCAATGAAACCATTTTTTCTGATTGCACCAACTGACTTTGCGCCGCTTTCAGGCTATCAATCGCACCTGTCAGCTCCTTATTAGCAGAACCCAATGCTTGAGTACGCTCATTTACGCGCTGCTCAAGCGTCCTATTCAGGGTTTCCAGCTCTGCAACAAACTTTTCACGCTCCTGTGAGCTTCGCTGTAGATTCTCCGCCATGCTATTAAATGCCAAAGCCAAAGTGCCCAACTCATCCTTTGTGTCTATGCTTGCCCGTTTGGATAAATCCCCTGAACTGGTAATACCGGATACCACCCGCGTCAAAGACTCTATCGGCTTCGTCAACTTGCGTGAAAGCCAACGAACCGACAAGACAAACGGAATAGATAAAATCAAGCCTAAAATAGCCAGCTTATAAGCCACCATATGAATAGGCTGATAAGCCAAACTTGCATCTTTCAATACGGCCACATGCCAATCCTTGAGTGGTGGATGATAGGCTTCAGAGTAGCCCGCCACATACTCTGATGAAGCGATAGTCACCTCTGAGCTACGTTTGAACAGTGTGTACATTTCATCACTTTGCACATGTACTTTGTTCGTACTGTCAAAAAACAACACAGGCAACTCATCTTTAAACACCAACGTTTGGTGCTTGTCATCTGTCAACAATTTTTCAATTGTCGACCATGGCAAAGTCACGACCAGTGTACCAATCTTGAAATCATGAGAAAAACTAGCGCTCATATTGACGCTCATTGCCACTATATTACCGCCGCCCAATGGATTGGGGTGCTTATCAATAAATACAGCTTCAGCACTTTTATTAATCCAAATTGCCGGTAAATTCTTACTGATGGAACGCGATTCAGACGTTGCCAGCAATTTATCCTGCGCATCAAAAGCGTAAATATCCCCACTCAAAGCATATTGTGCCTTAAGGTTCACCAAAGTCCGCGCCACACGCTTATCAATATCACCAGAAATCAAGTCATTCATCACCTCTAGCTGTGCCCAGGCATGCATATTCGTGCCTAAGCCCTGCAGTCGAGCAGAGATCAACTCCACTTTTTGATTAGCAATATTGGCAAGAGCCTCAGCCTCAGCATTTGTCATTGAACTGCGCACACTGGTAAAAACAAAACCAGCCGTCAAAAGATAGGTAACAAGAAATATACTAACGAAAGAAGCTAGCAGCTTACGGCCAATTGAATGTGTCAGCCAATTTTGAATCATTGCACCTTGGCCAGCACTTTAACACCCTGAGGAGTCACCGACGTGCTGATATAGCCAATCGAACCAGGGACTTTTTGCACAAAAGCCAATACAGCCTGATCAGACTCTTGCACCAGAGGCGGCACTTTCCCCTTAAAGTGCATCTGATTCCAGTAAGCATTTAGCGCACTGGGTGGATGACGTAATACCGCATCAGAAAATTTGGTTCGCGTACTACTACTAGCCTCACGATTGACAGGTACAATATTCTCTCCACCCTGCCATGCAGTAGTTTTAAGTAAATAAATAGCCGCAATCTCATCAGATGTCAGGCTGCTCACTGCAACCCCAGAATTAGCAATCACCAGCAGTTCATCCGCGCGACTGATGTTGAACCAACCGAGCATCAATGCCGCCAGAATAATTACACTTGCTCGCATGATTAAAACAACACCGAAAACGATGCGTAAATCCCAGTACCTATATTCAGCCTAGCGCCATCCTGCTTAACATACTCCAGCTTCCAGAAGATGGCCGGATCAGGTCGCCAGACCAACCCCACTAGAGCATTACGCGAGCCTTGGCTCACTTGACGGTCGGCAAAATACTCATAACGCAGCATAGTTGACCATTTATCGTTAATCGCATAACCACCGAGTAAATAGGCACCCCACTCATCATCTCGCACCCGCGCTGGATTGCTTCCATTAACGTGAGTATGCGTCGCTTCAGTTTCAAACTGAAACTTGCCTAATGTCTTTCTAAAATTAAACCCCAGTAAAGTCTGATCTTCATTCGAATCCTTAATGTCAGCATGCTGTAAGGTAACACCCACCTTATCGGTCAACCCTATAGCCCAATTAAGATGAACGCCCTCTGTATGCTCATATTCGCGCGTGACCAAATCTCTTGGCCGCGCCCTGATTTCGCCATCCGGTTGCCAGAACAATTGTAAATCCGGCAACAGTGTATTCTGAGATGAGTAATTAAGCCCCACACCAGAAGTATATTCAGGAAAACTACGATAGGTCGTCATCGGACGAGTTGTTGTCCACACTAAAGGCGAAGCGTGAATAGTGTTCCACTCCCCGATAGGCGACAACATCTTACCAATTCGTAAGGTGAGATTATCCGTAAGATTGCTGTCGTTATACAATCGCTCCAACACAAATACTGGATGATTGTCCGACAACACTGTACTACTTTGATGCCAAAGAGTAGCACTCGTAAACTCAGCTTCAATAAAAGGGTTGAGATATCGATTGAAGCGCCCGCTAACAAACAAGCTTAAGTCATCGCCAACGACTTGGGTTTTACCATCATGCGGCGCTTCGGCTACCACGTTAACGTAACCAGCTATATTGATATCACCAACTGAATAGCCTTCACCAAGATGGTACTCACCGGCCCAAGCCGGCGTGATTACGCTGATTATGAGCAAGGCGCTTAAGCAACATTTATTGAATAAGTGCATATGCATTAATATTGATTTAAACGTGTATTTTTTAAAAAACGTACCGATTAGAAAGGAATGTCATCCTCGAAATCATCAAAACCTGAGCCACTGGCTACTGGTTTTGCGCTGGATGGTGCTGGCGCTTGTCTGGCTGAACTTTGACTAGGTGGCGCTTGATTATAATCATTACCGCCGCTACTTTGATCCATGCCACCATCGTAGCTAGCATTCGAACCACCACCATCACGACCGCCTAGCATTTGCATTTGATCCGCAATAATTTCCGTAGTGTACCGATCCTGACCTTCTTTAGTTTGCCATTTACGTGTTTGTAAGCGACCCTCTACATAGACGGGTCTACCTTTTTTAAGGTACTCACCAGCGATTTCCGCCAACTTACGATACATCACAATGTTATGCCACTCAGTACGCTCTTGTTTTGCACCAGACTTGTCTTTCCAGCTATCAGTAGTAGCAATGCTAAAATTACAGACAGCTTCTCCATTTGGCATGTAACGTACTTCTGGATCACGTCCTAAGTTACCAACTAATATCACTTTATTGACTGATGCCATTTTTATCCCCTCAACAATTTAAGCACTTGAGCTTCATCCCAATCGTGCATTTTATCTAATTTCAATATCACTGTGCGCTCTTGTGGTAAGACTGCCACCTCAATCACACCGCCAAGCTTAGATAGTTCACTTATCAACATATCAACACTTTCGCTATTCATATCAATAGCAGCTTCGCGCATAGTGTACATCTTGGTTCGCACCGCTGGTGGCGGTTGCATAGAATAGGCCAGCACTAACCATAAAAACATCATAATGCTACAGAAGATAAACACACTAGGAAAGCCAAAAACGTGTGCAGAATAGCCACCGAATGCGCCTCCAACAAAAGCACCTAACGACTGCGACGTATTATAAACACCCATTGCTGTACCTTTAGCTGCAGCGGGCGCCATTTTACTAATAATCGAAGGCAATGAAGCTTCAAGTATATTAAATGCAATGAAGTACAAGGTGAGTGAAGCGACAATGCCCCAAAAGTGCTGAATAGAGGCAGCAAACATTAATTGAGCAATCAGCATCATGGCAATTGCACTGACAAATACCAGCTTCATTTTTGATTTTTTTTCAGCATATATAATCGCTGGTACCATCAATACAAATGAAACCAAAAGCACCGGTAAATAAATCTGCCAATGTTGATTTTCATGTATACCGCTGGATTTGATAATAGCAAAAGGCACTACGACAAACATTGCCATTTGCGCGGCATGCAAAGCAAAAATACCGTAATTTAAACGTAATAACTGGGTGTTTTTCAACACCTCCTTTAGCTTAGCCGTCGTAGCGCTAGCGTCAGAATGGTAATGGCTACTGATAGGGTCAGGTACAACAAATTTCACCACAGCAATAGCAACTAAGGTTAAAAATCCGGTCATGGCAAATATACCTGGAACGCCTATCCACTGATTCAATAATGGTCCGCCCACTAGTGAAAGTGCAAATGCCACGCCAATCGTGGCGCCAATAGTCGCCATTGCTTTCGTGCGGTGCTCATCACGCGTTAAATCTGCCAATAAAGCGGTAACCACGGCAGAAACTGCACCAGCACCTTGAATAACTCGGCCAAGAATAATAATTTCAATGTTCGGAGCTAATGCGGCCACCATACTACCTATGGCAAATATAGCTAGTCCAAGATAAATGACTGGCTTTCGGCCAAACTTGTCGGAGGCCATACCAAAAGGCAATTGAAACAATGCCTGTGTTAGGCCATAAGCCCCTAGGGCTAGACCTATCATTAGGCTACTTGGTTTTTCAGGCAAGGTTGAAGCATAAATTGCAAAAATCGGTAAAATAGAAAACATACCAAACATGCGTAGACCGTAAATGGAAGCCAAACTCATGGTGGCTCGCATTTCTACAGGGGTCATTGCTTCAGATGCAACTTCAGTAATAAGATTATCGGTTGAATGATTCGAAGTGGTCATGAAATATATTGAGCTATTCGCGTAAAAGTAGGTATATTAGCAGGTTGCCCTAATTTTCGTAAAAGCATTATGGAATTCATCAAAATACGCGGTGCTCGTACGCACAATCTTAAAAACATATCGCTGGATATTCCACGCAA
>DAIDAH010000152.1 GCA_027310735.1 Methylotenera sp.
TACATCGTGCCGTACACATCGCTAAACTCATCGTTAAAGGTCAAACTTTCCACCCCTTGCGGCAAGGTATGGCGAATATCACCTATTTTTTTACGTACTTGATACCACACCTCCTGAATATCTTTTGATGGTGCACTGTCTTTCAGCGCTACAAAAATCATTGATTCACCCGGCCGAGAATAGCCGCTGGAGTAATCGAGATAGGGCACTTCCTGAATTTTCTTTTCTAGCTTATCCGTGACTTGCTGCTCTACTTCCTGTGCACTAGCCCCCGGCCAAGTAGTCCGTACCAGCATTACCTTGAATGTAAAAGGAGGATCTTCAGATTGCCCGAGCTTAGTATAAGCAAACAAGCCAGAGATAGTGAGTACCAACATAAGGTATAGCACCAAAGCACGATGTTTTAATGCCCAATCTGACAAGTTAAAATGTGAGGCTGAAGTGATTTCAGGCTCGGCATCAGGCTTTTCATCATTTTTTTCTGTGTGCATATCTGTCATGGCAATGCACTCACCACAGGTTTTACTGGTTGATTTTTAATCAGCGTATGTACGCCTGCAACGGCAATTCTTTCGCCAGCCTGCAAGCCGCTCACGATTAAAACACCATCTTCCCTAAACTGGCCAGCCACGACTAAACGCGGCTGCGCCCTGTTTTCAGCATCAATGACCCACACCATTTTTTTACCATTCATCTCAGTTAATGCACTGGTTGGTATAAGCAGCTCTGAATCTAACTGTGTGACCGGTTGTATGAATTTCACGCCAGCAGTCATGCCAAGCTTTACCGCGTCATCAGCATCTTTGATGGTCACGCGCACATTGAAGATGCGTGTAGCTGAGTCAGCGGCAGGTGCAATTTCACGCACAATCCCTACATATGTCTTTTGCTGATTAGCCCACATTTTCACTACCGCAGCCGCATGTAGCTTAACCTCTGTCATACGTGATTCCGGCACCGACACTAATACTTCGACCTCATTTGTATTTGCAATCTGTACCACTGCCTCACCGATATCGACCACTTGCCCGGGTTCAGCCCGTATCATGGTCACCACTCCATCTCGATCTGCGGTCAAATTCGCATATTGCGTTTGATTACTGGACACATTTGCTTGTGCTTTAACTTGTGCCAATCGTGCTTTTGCAGACTTCAGTTCGGTTTCGCGAATATCCAAAGCCGATGCTGAAATAAACTTTTTGGCAAATAACTGGCGTTGCCGCTCCACTTCAGATACAGCAAGCGCATAGCTAGCCTCCGCAGCGCGTACATCTGCCAAGCTGGCTGTTGCTTTTAAGTTTGCATCGGTAGCATCTAATCTGGCGATGACTTGGCCTTTTCTAACGTGCGCTCCAACATCTACTTTGCGTTCGATCACTTTGCCACTGACCCTAAACCCTTGACTGGACTCATAGCGAGGGCGCACCTCGCCGACCAGCGCCATAGCACTCATTTCCGCTTTTTCCCCTACCACCATCACTAAAGCTGGGCGAGGTGGTTGCGGGGGTACAGGCGCCTTTTCACAAGCTATTAGCAATGTGCACACGAATGCCAATAAGATATTTTTCATACGCTGGTTTTGCATATATTGGTGTCTCATTTTATAGCCTGATTTTTTAGATTTTTACTCAACACTGTCAGGGTCGCGCAGTAGGCCACGTAATACTGCACGCTGCATCAAATTGAACCGCCTGTCTATCTCCACCCACTGAATCCAGGGTTCATTACCCAATGCAATTTCTAGCGAACACACACCGTGCGTGCTTGCCCATAAGGTTTGAGCAATCAGTTCAAAATGCGTGATTTCCGGCCTAAACAAGCCCGCATCAAAAGCCTCTTTCACAACAAGCTTTAATTGGGCGTAGGCATCTTGCTCAGTATTGCCCTGCTCGATTTCTGTAATATCCAAATTACATGGTGCGCGTGGCGTCATAAACATAAGGCGATAATGGTTTGGATATTGCAAGGCAAACATGGCGTAACCTTTACTCAAGGCTTGAATACGCTCAATCAAATTCGGCAATTGCATAAGCTCGCGCATACCGCTGGCAAGCTTCAAAAAGTCTTCATCACAGACGGCCTGCAACAAGGCGTCTTTATCTGCGAAGTGGTGATATAAAGTGGTAGCTGAATAATTAATCTTTTTGGCGATCTCACGCATTGATACGGCCTCTATGCCGCGTTCAACAAATAGAGTTCGCGCCGCATCTATAATGCGAGCGCGCAGCTTCTCTCGATCTTCTAGTGATTTAACTTTCGGCGGCATCGCTAACTGTCTATTTTCATTGGTCTTAATAAAATTAACATCGTTAATTTAACACCGTTAACTTAAAATGTAAATATACATTATTAATGCTTTAAGTACGGTAATGAGGGGGGGGTAATAACGAGTGGTATTCGGTGATTGCTTATTTTTTAGCAATCACCACCAAACCAAACACAATCAATCCTGCGCCTAACAGCATGCGCAAGGTAATGGCTTCTTTCAGCAAGAACCAAGCCAATAGCATTGCGATCACAACACTACCCTTATCAATAAGAGCAACCGTTGCAACATCGCCAACCTTTAATGCTTTGTAATAGAAAACCCATGAAAATGCCGTGGCAATGGCTGATAAAGCCAGCCATATATAATTAACTTTTTGCAGCACCTTTATTTCCATGGGATCAACAGAAAGTGCAGCAAATATCAGCACAAAAATACAAACAAACATGGTGCGTACTGTAAGCCCTAATTCAGCAGAAATTCCCATCATTCCTTGCTTAGCAATCACAGCTGTAAAGCCCGCAAAACACATTGATAATATTGCGTATATAACCCAACGTTCCATGACACTCTCGATTTAGGTGATTAACTTACAGAAGGACTGCCAGCCCCACAATAATTTCGTGACATTTCACAAGACTTAGACAAAGCATCTCAGCTTTAACTTCAAAAACACCTTACTCATGAAACTTGCTGAGTAAACTTGCCAAGCATACCCCAGACTTAAGCTTTGTGAAATGGCATTAGCCACAGCTTCACCTAAAGTTGTTGCGCTAATAATAAACGCCCTATTACGGGCGTTTATTAAGTGTGGTCTAGGTTAAAAACAAGAACTCTATAATTAAGCTATTTAACGTGAAACTTCAACTCACCCGATTTATAGGCACGATCTGCCGTTTGATAATAGGCAACAGCCTCATTAACCAAACTATCATCTATAGCAGTGGGTGTTGCATCAAAGCTGACTGGATCTATTTTATAAGCCTCAACTTTCTGCTTGGGTGATAGCACCACTAAAGTATCATTTTTATAGTATCCCAACGATTGGTAGTTACTGATAAAAGCGCGCTCTGGTAACTTGCTAGTTGTAGCTGAGAACAGTGATTGCCCATAAAACGACTCAGCACCTTTCTTACCTAAAACATCTAAGAGAGTAGGCACAATATCAATCTGACTCGCCACTCGACTGTAATGTCCAGCAGGCAATAGGCTAGGAGCATACATAAACAATGGAATGTGATACTTGGCAACTGGCAACTTAGTCTTACCAGCAACCGAAGCACAATGGTCGGCCACAATCACAAACACCGTATCTTTAAACCACGGCTTAGATTTTGAGTCTTCGATAAATTTACCAATAGCATAATCAGTATATTTCACCGCCGCCTCACGACTGCCTTGTGGCAAATCAATTTTTCCGGCTGGGAAAGTATAAGGTCGATGATTACTAGTAGTCATAATCTGCGCAAAAAATGGTTTTTGCATTTTTGCGGAGCCATTAGTCAACTCATCAAAAACTTTGATTGAGTTATTGAATAAACTCTCATCATCCACTCCCCACACGTTTTCACTTTGAATCGATTTATCATCAAAATCTGTACGATCGATTACTTTATAATCATTACTTCTATAGTAGCTATTCATGTTGTCAAAAACACCATAACCGCCATAGATAAACAAGGTTTCATAATTCTGCTCACGCAAAATCTCACCAATACCCGCCAGATGATCGCCATTAGGACGATGCACTACAGCCTGCCCAGGAATAGGCGGAATCGCAATAGAAAGCGCATCCAGACCGCGCACAGTACGCGTTCCTGTGGCAAAAAACTTATCAAATACCAAACTCTCAGTTGCCAACTTATCAAGATAAGGCGTCAAGTTTTGTTTATTACCATAAATACCCAAGTACTCCGCAGATAAACTCTCCACAGAAATAAGCACTACATTTTTAGGGTGCCCCTTGAAAGTACCCATACCAGCATTATTTGGTGCAACATCCAACGTCTCACTAAGTGGTTTCCGATCAGCACCTACTGAAGCCAAGGTGCTGAGTGCAAGCGCCTGTGGAATGGTTTTATAGAACTTATCGTAATCAAGTTCATTACGCCGCGCAGCAGCAGAAAAACTAAAAATGCCATTGCCAGCCAACTCATTAGCATAAGAATTTTTACTAAACTCCATCTCATCCACATTGGCCAACTGTAAACTCAATGCTGGCAATGCGACGGCGGCAAGCAACAATCTTAACTTCTGTTTTGGTGGTCGATGCGCGGTATCAAAACGGACGAATTTTCGCAGGCTAAATAGAATCGCAACAGCCACTAGCGCGATACCAAGTAAAATCAACGGCACAGGATAAGACTCGCGAATATTACCAATTACTTCACTGGTATAGATTAAGTAATCAACCGCAATAAAATTAAAGCGAGTGGTAAATTCCTGCCAAAAAATAAACTCGGAAACAGCACCAAACAACAGTCCAAACGTCACTAAAAACGCCAGCAGCCAACGCAACTTACTCACCCAAGGTTTAGAGCGAGATTTATTAGGTAATAAAAATGCCCCCAGCAAAAATGGTACGAGTAAAAAACATAACGTATTCAAGTCAAACCATAATCCAACGCCCATGGATTCAATGGCTTGAGCGAAAGACATCTGAAACACACCTACATCCAGCCAAAGTGTGATGCGTAAAAGCAGCCAAATCGCAAGTGCAATGGCGGCTATGAACATAATAAATGGAACTTTACGAATGTTATTCTGAGCTTGTTGAGTCATGCATCAATCTTAATAAATTAAAAAATTATTACTGAGCTTTAGTCTTGGCTGCGTTTGGTGACCATAGAGAATACTGTGTAAGCAATATCATCCAAATAATCCATGCAGTCCACAAGTTGTGTGACATAAAATGTGCGCCGCGCATCATTTGCGCCCAACCCATCACAGAACCAAAAAGCATACCCGCCAATAGACCTAACTTAGCCCACTTTGGTTCAGTATCTCTAAAAGCAAAATAAGCCGCCATCAACGCAAAGCCGCCAGAAGCATGCCCTCCGGGAAAACAGTGCCCTGCCGAAGCGCCTGATGGCAACTCACTAAAAAGCGGTAGAAATGGCTGTGTTCCGCCATACATAAGTAAATCCCACGGGCACGCATGCTCACTTAAATGTTTAAGTACCGAAATAACTGTTGTAGACACCAGCATTCCGACAAACATCCATATAAATGGCCGATGATATTTATGTATCCAGACGCGCTTATTGACAAACGAATTGTGAGCCCACACTTTCAGCCCTAGCAGCCAAAATCCTAGGACTATCAAACTAATAGCCACCATTAAATACTTAAGGCCTAGATGCATGATGTTTTCAAGAAACCAGTCATGCTGAAGCGGAAAAACCAAGGCAGTTGCATCGTAATATGGCTGAATCAATAAAGTATCCAGACCCATGCGAGGATAAATCGCAACAAGTAAAACAGCCAATAGCAGCGGGCACACTAAGTGCCAAAACCAAAAACGCAATTGATGTGAATGTATGTTATTCAAAAAAGTCCATTACTAGAGAATAAAAAGAAAGCGAACGTAGCGGAAGATACGTCCTAGATACACAACCACTGGCAAGCCCAAAGCCTCAGCCCGTCATATTGCTCTATGGGGAGTGCCTGCCAAGATTACAAGTACAACACCACAGGAAACACGGTAACGGCTAATACCAAAATCAGCCACTCCATACCCCATCTTTCTAAGTGCCCTGTAAAATGGAAAAATAACGTAGTGATTGAAACCACGTAATAAAGCAGATAAATGACTAGTGCCATAAATTGACCAATTCAGATAGTTAAAGTGCTTGTTTTTTATAATTTTATAACCGAATTTAGTGTAACAAAAAAACTTTAAAAAAGCTAAATTTGCATGCGTTATGCCGAGTATTTTTGTGTCTAGATCAACACTAGCCACAAACTTGCCACAACAGTGATTAAATATAGCAAAAACCCTACTTTATAAACAAGTAATCCCGAGTTAATCGCTTGGTTTTATTGTCAATTTAGCGTATATTTCGCCTATTGCTAGGGGTCTGTATTTGGGATGAATATTCTAAATATAGTGAGAAAAACCCTTTGAACCTGATGCGGGTCATTCCGCCGTAGGGAAGCTAGTGGCTTATCCTACGAACCAATCAAATAGGAAAGCGACAAGCTTCCCTAAAAACCAAACGAATTGGGAAGCACAAAGTGCTTCTTACGTTATAGCCTAAGGAGCGCCAGAATTGAACTCTACAGATAAAAATCTGCAAAAAAATCTCGCTAAGTTTGTCGGTGAAACTGCCGAAATTGACCCAGCAACCACAAAACCATTTACCAATTCACGCAAAGTCTACATACAAGGCTCACG
>DAIDAH010000153.1 GCA_027310735.1 Methylotenera sp.
TATTCAACCCAACTTGCTCATAGAGTAAATCTGCAAGTTCAGCCTTTGTTAACGTCATACAAAACTCCCATTTTATTTCTAACTTTTATTTTTTTAATCTATACGCTTTTATTTTAAGCAGTTTATTACTCACACTTAACCTATTAATTTCTAAGCGTTGCATTAAAGTCATTTTGTAATAATTTCAGCAGAATAGTAATCGCCGCATCAGCATCACTATCTGTCAAAGTTTTTTGAGTATCGTGCATAAGTACTGATAATGCAAGGCTTTTTTTGTTTTCCTCTATACCTTTACCTTGGTATAAATCAAACAATGCCACCTCTGTAATCAGTGGTATGTTTGCCTTTTTAATCGCACTGAATAGCATTTGTACAGCAATCTTTTCATCTACAACAACTGCCAAATCTCGGCGTACAGGTAAAAATTTAGATATTTCCCGATAAACAGGTAATGGCTTATTCAAGATTGCATCAGCATCAAGTTCAAACAAGTAGGTGCTTTTTGTTAAACTGTAATGTTGCTGCCATTTAGGATGCAACTTGCCTAACCATCCAATGGCTTTACCATTAATTGAAATACGTGCACATTGTCCAGGATGTAGCGCTGTATGCTCTGCTTTTTCATAAGTAGCAGCACAACCAATCAACGCATCAACATGTGCTTTCACTTCAAAAAAGTCGATGTCTGCACCATCATCACTCCACTGCTCTGGCTTTGCGCTACCGTAAGCTAATCCAGAAACACGGGTCGTTTCAGTGTATGCACCAACCTGCGGCTCATATACCGCCCCTACTTCAAACAAAAATGCGCGCTCTTGCTTACGATTTAAATTGTAGGTCAATGTATCCAATAAACCACCCCATAAACCAGTGCGCATCACACTTAAATTACTCGCAATCGGGTTTTTAAGTTTGATTGGATTTAGATTGCCTAATAAATCACGCTCCCAACTCTCATCCACAAAGCTGTAGGTAACAATTTCTTGATACCCAACTGCAACCAAGACATCACGTAACGCATTTAAATTGCGTTTGGTTTCTGGCACTACCAACATATTCAAAGTAGCCACTGGAGGTGTAGCTGGAATATGGTCGTAACCATGTAATCGAGCCACCTCTTCAATTAAATCCTCCTCTATCGCCACATCAAAGCGATAGCTCGGTGGATTTACAGAGAAGACCTCATTGGCTACAGCATATGTAAAGCCAAGCTGTGTTAAAAGTTGAGCTACGGCTTCTTGAGTGAATGGGATGCCTAATACAGAAACTAGTCGAGACAACCTTAATTGAACTGGGTTACGTGCTGGCAACGAGCCAACAACCTCCGTAACTTCACCCACAACTCCACCGCAGATTTGTTTAATCAGCGAAGTTGCAAACTCCAAAGCATTACGTGTATTGCCAAAATCTACGCCTCGCTCAAAGCGATATGATGAATCTGTGCTTAAACCGAGTCTACGTGCTTTGCCTGCGATAACAGACGGTACGAAGAATGCACTTTCCAAGAAAACATCAGTAGTTTCATCACCTACTGCAGTCGATTTTCCACCCATGATACCTGCCAGTGCAATCGCACCTGATGCATCAGCAATCACAAGATCATCTGCTTTCAATTCTACAATCTGGTCATTCAGCAATACTAATGGCTCTAGTGCTTTTGCAAAGCGCACCTGAATGTCACCATTTAATTTAGCCGCATCGAAAGCATGCATAGGCTGACCTAAAGCTAATAGGACATAATTAGTAATGTC
Source organism: Methylotenera sp. (assembly GCA_027310735.1). Classification (GTDB taxonomy): domain Bacteria; phylum Pseudomonadota; class Gammaproteobacteria; order Burkholderiales; family Methylophilaceae; genus Methylotenera. The sequence goes on from DAIDAH010000153.1 coordinate 1,752, forward strand.
GACAACCGCACTAATGCTACGCAAGCCACTACGCTCCAAGCGTTTAACCATCCAGTCAGGTGTAGTCGCTTTAGCGTTGACGCCACTAATCAAGCGTCCGCAGTAACGTGGGCAGGCTGGCGCCTCAGTTACAGCAACTTGTTTAACTTGCGGCATTTCAACATTTACCACCGGTATAGCTTCAAAATCCGTAGTAGCTCCAGTAATGGCGGCTACATCACGTGCAATGCCTGTCAGACTTAAGCAATCACTACGATTTGGCGTAAGTTTAAGTGTTAGCAGATAATCATCCAAGTCCAAATGCTGACGAATGTCCTGCCCAACAACAGCGTTATTATCTAATTCAAGCAAACCTGTTGCCTCAGCACTAATGCCAAGCTCTTTAGCTGAGCACATCATGCCAAAAGACTCTATGCCGCGCACCTTGGCTTGCTTGATTGAAAAACCAGGCAACTCAGCGCCTACTAAGGCACAAGGAGCGATTAAACCTGCGCGAGCATTGCTAGCTCCACAGACAATTTGCAAAGGCTCTGCTTGTCCAACATCAACCTTACACACTTGTAGCCGATCTGCATCAGGGTGCTTTTCTGCAGAGATAATTCTTGCCACAACGACTTTACTAAATAGTGCTGCAACAGGCTGAGAGTCTTCTACTTCAAGCCCTGCCATCGTGAGTGCGTGGCCTAATGCATCACTATCCAAATCAGTGTTAACGAGGCTGCGTAACCAATTTTCTGAAAACTGCATAATATTTTATAACCTTAACTTTAAGAGTTGCTGACTATCTGAATTGGCTTAAAAAACGTAAGTCATTATTAAAGAAATGACGTAAATCGTTTACACCATAGCGCAACATTGTTAAGCGCTCGATACCTAGACCAAATGCAAATCCGCGATATTTTTCATGGTCAATATTCACGTGCTTAAATACTTCTGGATGCACCATACCGCAACCACCAATCTCTAACCAGCCGCCATTCCAGCTCATATCCATTTCAGCTGAAGGTTCGGTAAATGGGAAAAATGATGGACGAAAACGCACTGTAAGATCATCACGCTCAAAGAATTTTTGTAAAAAGTCTTGAACCACGCCTTTTAAATTCGCAAAACTAATATCTTCATCCACCCATAAACCTTCAACCTGATGGAACATAGGTGAATGCGTTGCATCTGAATCCACGCGGTAAACACGTCCCGGAGCAATAATTTTTAACGGTGGAGTTTGATTGGTTTTTAAAGCATTTTCCATATATCGCACTTGCACTGGGGAAGTATGCGTTCTTAACACATTGGCTTCATCAATATAGAACGTATCATGCATTGCTCGCGCAGGATGATCCTCTGGAATATTAAGTGCAGTGAAGTTATAGAAGTCCGTTTCGATTTCGGGGCCTGTTGCCACTTCAAAACCAATAGAGTGAAATAGTTGCTCTACTCTTCTCAATGTAAGTGTCACTGGATGCAAGCCGCCAAGAGACTGAGCACGCGCTGGCAAAGTAACATCTATAGATTCTTGAGCCAGTTGCTTTGCTTGCTCAACATTCAGAATCGCCTCTCGTCTTGCCGTCAATGCAGACTCCACAGCCTGCTTCACAACGTTAATCGCTGCACCTGCGGCTGGTCTCTCTTCATTACTAAGCTTACCTAAACCTTTCAATGCATCAGTCAAGCTACCTGTCTTACCTAGATATTTTGCCTTTGCAACCTCCAATTCATTCATTGAGGCGCAATTTGCGAAGTCCACTTCTGCTTCTGAAATTAAATGATTTAAGTCTGCCATGAGATATGTGATCTTTAGATTTACCTGAGAAAATAACTACCAGTACTTTTATAACACATTGAATGCATTATAAAAAAATAACTTTACAAATTTTACAGTAAAAAAAAGAGGCCGAAGCCTCTTTTTTTCATATTGAAAAACTTAAGCTGCCAATGCAGTTTTAGCCATTTCAACGAACTGAGCAAAAGCTGCTTTATCAAACACAGCTAAATCAGCAAGAACTTTACGATCCACTTCAACAGCTGCTTTTTTCAAGCCATTCATGAAGCGGCTATATGTTAAGCCACACTCACGTGCACCAGCATTGATACGTGCAATCCACAATGTGCGGAATTGACGTTTCTTTTGACGACGGTCACGATAAGCATATTGACCCGCTTTCATTACCGCCTGTTTAGCTACGCGGTAAACGTTTTTACGACGACCACGGTAGCCTTTAGCTGCCTTTAATACTTTTTTGTGTCTAGCGCGAGCGATGACACCACGTTTTACTCTAGGCATGTTCTACTCCTATTGTGTTGGCATCATAGCGCGGACGCGCTTGACATCGGTTGAAGAAATGATCGCCGTGCCGCGTAATTTACGCTTTTGCTTGGTGGTCTTTTTAGTCAGGATATGGCGTAAGTGTGAGTGAGTACGCTTCACTTTACCATTACCCAAGAATTTAAAGCGCTTTTTAGCGCCGCTCTTGGTTTTCATCTTTGGCATTTTGTTCTCCTTGAACTTAGGTTAAGAGTGCTTAGGCATGCCGTTTAGCCGTATCACTCGAATTTTTACTACATTTACTACGCTTTTTACTACTTAACTTTTTTATGCGGACCGAGCACCATCACCATTTGGCGACCTTCCATTTTTGGAAACTGCTCTACCACTGCATATTCTTTCAAATCCGCTTCCACTCGCCTCAACAAAGCCAAACCGAACTCTTGGTGAGTAATCTCGCGGCCCCGGAAGCGTAACGTGATTTTCGCCTTATCACCCTCTTGTATAAAGCGAATAATATTGCGTACTTTAATTGCGTAATCGCCATCATCAGTACCAGGGCGAAACTTAATCTCTTTAACAACCACTTGTTTTTGCTTAAGCTTAACTTCGTGTTGCTTTTTACTTTCGGCATATTTGAACTTGCCGTAATCCATCAATCTACACACAGGCGGTACGGCATTAGGCGCAATTTCCACCAAATCAATATCAGCTTCTTCCGCTTTAGCAAAAGCTTCCGCCAGAGGCATAATGCCCAACGGTTCACCCTCAATACCTACCAAACGAACTTGCGACCCTGTGATGTCACCATTAATTCGCGTTTCTTTGTCCTGTGCTATATCAAATTCTCCAAATAGTTAAGCCGTGCACCTTTACGTGATCCCAAGTAGTTTAAGCTTTCGCCTCAACCTCTGCTTTTAGTCGCTCAATTAAAGCTTCTATTGGCATCGAACCTAGGTCTTCACCCTTTCTGGTACGCACGGCTACATGTCCTGCTTGCATTTCACGCTCACCTGCAACTAGCAAATAAGGCATCTTCTGCATGCTATGTTCGCGTATTTTATAGGTTATCTTCTCATTTCTCAAGTCAAATTCGCATCTAATGCCATGTTTCTTGAGCATATCAACCACCTGACGCACATAATCCGCTTGGCCTTCAGAGATATTTAACACCATCACCTGCACTGGCGATAACCATAAAGGCATTGCACCTGCGAAATTCTCAATCAGAATACCGATAAAACGCTCCATAGAGCCAACGATAGCGCGATGCAGCATGACTGGACGTTGACGTGAATTATCTTCCGCTACATACTCCGCACCCAATCGCTCAGGCAAATTAAAATCAAGCTGAATGGTGCCACATTGCCATAAGCGCCCCAAACTATCTTTTAACGTAAATTCAATTTTTGGGCCATAAAAAGCACCTTCACCCGGTTGCAAATCAAAGGCAAGATTATTCTTATTCAACGCATTAGCCAAAGAGGCTTCAGCTCTATCCCATGTTTCATCAGCACCCACACGCTTTTCTGGACGAGTTGAAAGTTTTACCAATACATCATTAAAACCAAAATCGCCATAGGCTTTATAAAGCATCTGAATAAAGTCAGCCACTTCAGCCTCAATTTGCGCTTCAGTACAAAAAATATGCGCATCATCCTGAGTAAAACCACGCACACGCATCAAACCATGCAACGAACCAGAAGGCTCATTACGATGACATGAACCAAACTCAGCCAATCTCAAAGGCAAGTCTCGATAACTATGCAGTGCATTATTAAATATTTGTACATGACCTGGGCAGTTCATTGGCTTAACAGCGTAATCTCGATTCTCAGAAGATGTCACAAACATATTGTCACGATAGTTTTGCCAATGACCAGACTTCTCCCACAGAGTCTTATCCATCACAGTTGGCGTGCGTACTTCCTGATAGCCAAAGTCTCTAAACATTTGGCGCATATACTGCTCAACTTCTTGCCAGATACTCCAGCCACGCGGATGCCAAAACACCATACCTGGCGCATCATCTTGCATATGGAAGTAATCAAGCTGTTTACCTAACTTGCGATGATCGCGCTTCTCGGCTTCTTCCAGTTGAAATAAATACGCATCTAAATCCTCTTTGTTACGCCAAGCAGTACCGTACACGCGCTGCAACATCTCATTATTACTATCTCCACGCCAGTAGGCTCCAGCCAACTTCATAAGCTTAAACGCTTTAAGCTTGCCGGTATTTGGCACATGCGGGCCGCGACACAAGTCGGTGAAATTACCTTCGGTATAAAGTGAAACATCTTCACCGGCTGGAATGCTGGCAATAATCTCAGCTTTATAATGCTCATTGATAGATTTGAAATAGGCTACAGCTTCGTCGCGCGGCAATACTTTACGTATGACCTGCTCATCTTTCTTCGCAAGCTCTACCATTTTCTTTTCAATAGCAGTTAAGTCTTCTGGCGTAAAAGCGCGCTTGTATGAAAAATCATAGAAAAAACCATTTTCAATCACCGGACCAATGGTCACTTGCGCATCAGGGAATAGCTCCTTTACCGCATAAGCCAGCAAATGAGCAGTTGAGTGG
>DAIDAH010000154.1 GCA_027310735.1 Methylotenera sp.
ATTTCCAACTCACCACGAGGTGATGGTTTAAGATTTTTAGCAATTTCAATGACGCCATTATCGTAAAAATATAAACCCGTGACGGCATATCTTGATTTTGGTACTTTAGGTTTTTCTTCCAAGCTAATCGCTTGCCCCTGTCCGTTAAACTCTACTACACCGTAACGCTCCGGATCACTGACTGGGTAAGCGAACACAGTGGCACCATGCGTCAGTTTTGCGGCGACCTGGGTTCTAGCAGCCAGCTCATGTCCGTAAAATATATTGTCGCCTAATACCAATGCGCAGCTATCATCCCCAATAAAGTCCTCTCCGATAATAAAAGCTTGTGCGAGACCATCTGGCGAAGGCTGTACGGCATATTGAATGGACATACCCCATTGACTACCATCACCTAATAGTTGGCTAAAGCGCGGTGTATCTTCTGGCGTAGAAATGATTAATACTTCACGAATACCCGCCAGCATCAGTGTCGTCAGCGGGTAATAAATCATAGGCTTATCGTATACAGGCAACAACTGCTTAGAAACCACTTGCGTGGCCGGATATAAACGTGTGCCGGAACCGCCGGCTAAGACAATGCCTTTCATGCCAACTCCTCTCCGCGATCTACATAATGTTTTTCAACCCAATGGCGATACTCACCACTGGTGACGTTTTCGACCCACTCTTGATGCTCTAAATACCAATTCACTGTTTTTTCTATACCAGACTCAAACGTCTCGGTTGGTCTCCAGCCTAACTCATTGGCTATTTTAGTGGCATCAATTGCATAACGCTGGTCATGCCCCAACCGATCTTCAACGAAGGCTATTTGATCCATATAAGACTTACCATCGGCACGCGGCTTTTTAGTATCCAACATTCTGCACAGCGTTTTTACAATTTCAATGTTTGGTTTTTCGTTCCAGCCGCCTACATTATAGACTTCACCAACTTTACCTGCCTCCAACACGCATCTAATGGCCGCGCAATGGTCTTCTACATACAACCAATCGCGTATCTGATGCCCCGTACCATAAATTGGCAATGGCTTATCGGCCAACGCATTGTGGATCACCAACGGAATCAATTTTTCAGGAAAATGATGTGGGCCGTAGTTATTAGAGCAATTAGTGGTTAGCGTTGGCAAGCCATAGGTGTGATGATAGGCGCGAACTAAATGGTCTGATGCTGCTTTAGAGGCAGAGTATGGGCTATTAGGTGCATAGGCATGAGTTTCAGTAAAAGCCGCATCTGCTGCTCCAAGCGACCCATACACTTCATCAGTAGACACGTGCAAAAAACGAAAAAACTGACGATTTTCTGTACTTAGGCTATTCCAATAGGCGCGGACGGCTTCTAGCAAATGGAACGTGCCAACTACATTGGTTTGAATAAAATCTTCAGGTCCGTGGATGGAACGATCCACATGGCTTTCTGCTGCAAAATTCACCACAGCACAGGGTTGATGCAGTTCCAAAAGTTTACTTACCAGCGCTTGGTCACCGATGTCCCCATGTACAAAAACATGCTGTGGATTGTGTTGTATTTCAACTAGATTTTCCAGATTTCCTGCATAGGTCAGCTTATCTAAGTTAACTACGGTGCCTAAGCCCTGCTTTACCCAAGCCAATACGAAATTAGCGCCGATAAATCCTGCACCGCCTGTGACTATGATTGTTTGATTCATGACATTAGCTTTCTATTAATTAGCTTTCGAGAGTTTTTTCTGTAGTGCCCCACAAACATTTACCCGACTTTGCCAGTCCAGCCAAATAATCCGCATGTGCAGAAGTTTCTGCTTCATTCGCAAGTTTAACGAATAAGGGCTGCAAATCGTGAAGTGCAGTTTCATTATTTTTTATACTTGGCTTATCTAGCTCCATCATCAAGCTATCTTGGCCGCGTGTCATTGCCATATAAACGTCAGCCAGCAACTCCGCATCCAGCAATGCCCCATGCAACGTTCGCCTTGAGTTATCAATACCAAAGTGGCGACAAAGCGCATCCAGATTATTACGCTGTCCCGGACGCATTTCTTTGGCAATCTTTAATGTATCCGTCACTTTTGCAACAATAGCCTCTACAGGCTGCAACCCCATCAAACCAAATTCTGCATTCAAAAAACCCACGTCAAATGGGGCGTTATGCATAATCAATTCAGAATCAGCAATAAAGGCAATCAGATCCTTAGAAATGTCGGCAAAATGCGGCTTATCCTGTAAAAACTCCAGCGATATTCCATGCACCTCTTGCGCACCTTGATCAATGTCACGCTCAGGATTCAGGTAATAATGAAAATGATTCTTAGTCAGGCGGCGATTGACCACCTCAACCGCGGCAACTTCAATCACACGATGGCCCTGTGCATGGTATAAACCTGTTGTTTCAGTATCCAAAAATATCTGACGCATTATGTATTTTTCCCAAATAAAACTTGCTCTACGCCCTTATTCGCGAGCATATCAGCTCGCTCGTTACCTGCATTACCGGCATGTCCTTTCACCCAAACCCATTGCACTGTATGTTGCTGCGCTAAGACATCCAGCACGCGCCACAAGTCATCATTCTTAACGGGCTTTTTATCTGAAGTACGCCAATTACGAGCCTTCCAGCCAACAATCCACTCGGAAATACCTTTTTGCACATAGACCGAATCAGTAAATACTTTGGCATGGCACGAGCGCGTAAGAGCCTCTAAAGCACGGATGACTGCGGTGAGTTCCATACGATTATTGGTTGTCAATAAGTCACCACCACACAACTCTTTTTCATGACCATCGTAACTGATCCACGCGCCCCAACCGCCGGGCCCAGGATTACCCTTACAAGCCCCATCGGCATAAATCTCAACCACCTTACTACTGCTACTCATATTTTTCATCAATTCATTTTGTGCAATACGTCATCATTAACTGATTATAAAACATCTCATCCAATAATTTATTAAGCATTTTTAAAACCGCTACAGATCAAAATTTTCACTATATTATTTGTAGATAAAACTGACAAATTTAGTCACGCTTAGGCTATATTGGTGAAAATCAGAAAAGCAAAGTTGAGAGTTCATGAATAAATTCATTACATTTTTATTGCTCTTTATTGCCATGACTAGCAATAGCTACGCGGTGACATGGGTAAAATTACGAGATAATCACAATTCAAAACTGATGCTCGACAAACAGTCGATTCTAGAAAAAGATCAGTTAAAAAGAGCTTGGGTTAAGCTTGAATACAAAACACCTCAAAAGAATTTGCAACCAACAGAGAAAGAATATAACCAGTCAAAGTTACTCTGGTATTTTGACTGTCCAGCACAAAAATCCGCAACGGCACAAGTCTTTCAATATCTAAACGATGATCTCGTGTACTCAGCGGCTATTGATATTAAAAGTGCAGAGTTTATAGAGCCTGTACCAGAAACAGATGTAGACATAGCCATGCGCCATATTTGCATGAAAGCAAAACCGGCAACTACTACGCCCTCCCCAAAAAAACCAACTGAAAAACCAGCAGAATTACCGAATGAGGCTGCTCCGCCAGTAGTGGAGAAACCCGCTATAAAACCAGAAGTCAAACCAATACCGGATAAAACGATTCCTACACAAAAAAAGGTCACTCAGACCAACGATTGGACATACGAAGGTAAAGAAGGGCCGGAAAATTGGGGCAAATTAAACCCCATTTTCTCCACTTGTGATGCTGGGCGCAATCAATCACCAATTGACATCCAAAACACAACACATGCTTCACTAAAACCACTACGACTGATACAAAGATATGCTGTAAACGATATTGTTAATAATGGCCATACCATACAAGCGAACTTCAAAACAGGCAACATGCTCATTCTTGACAGTACTGCCTTTCTAATGAAGCAAGTGCATTTTCATGCCCCTAGCGACAATCAGATTAACGACAAATCCTATCCATTAGAGGCTCATTTCGTACATGCTGATTCTAAAGGCAATCTCGCAGTCATTGCTGTCATGTTCAAAGAGGGAAAAGCAAATCCTGCTCTAGAAAGTTTGTTTACACAAATACCACATAAAGTTGGCGAACAAGTGACACTTAAAAGTAGAGTGATGGCAAGTGAGCTAATGCCTCTAAATCGTAGCTACTACCGATTTAGCGGATCTCTTACCACACCACCTTGTAGCGAAGGCGTTCGCTGGATCGTCATGAAAACTCCAATCACGGCATCTAAAGAACAAATTTCAGCTTTCGAAGAAAGCATGAAACATCACAATAACCGTCCGCTGCAACCACTTAATGGACGAGTAATTGTTGAGTAACCGTCGCAAAATCACTCCAAATTAACATCTTTTTGAGATGGTCTAGGAATCAAGTGTGTAGCCAACGGCGCGCTCTTCCAATTGGGCTTAAGGGGCGTCAGCCCAGTGACACGTTTTTTTGCAACAATAAAATAAACACCGCCAAGCATGGCGGCACAGAATTTATCCATAAATGAAAAGTAATTACACCATGTCACTTTCTCAAAGGGCGGGACGGAGCATGTCATCTCTACAGAAATGATCTCAAAACCCATAAGTGCAAGCCAGTCTTTCATACGAAGTAATCCGATAAATTGACCATTCCAAGGGTAAGTTCTATTGTTTGAAAACAACCTATTCAAGCCAGCGGCTACGCCCCAGCTACTCATTGGATTAAACCCTGAAATTAACAAATGACCTTCATGCACAAGCACCCGTTCGGCCTCGCGTAAAGTTTGATGTGGGCGCTGACTAAATTCCAAGCGATGTGGAAGGAGTAGTACATCTAAGCTCTGTTCAGCAAACGGTAAGAACTCATCAGAACAGCACATGTGACAGCTCATCTTTGGCACATACCATTCCGTTGAAATAAATCGATTTGGAATGCGGGAGTTAGATAATAAATCCATCTGCAAACAACCCATCTGCAATGCATTAAAGCCAAACAGATCAACAACCGCCCGATCATATAAAGCCTGTTCTTTTGCACGCAAATACTGTCCTGCGGTTGAATTAAACCAACGCTGCTGCTCATCAAATAAGTGTTGTGGATTCATGTGTACAATAAAATATCTACAGTAAAAGCATACCTAAAGTAATCCAAAAACAAATAATGTTGTTGACATTTTAGTCCATAAAAACAATGATTAACAGCATGCTAAGCCACCTGAAAATTATACCGATTCCAGCATTTCAAGATAACTATATCTGGCTGATTCACAACGATGTTGAAGCAATCGTCGTAGACCCTGGCGATGCTGAAGTTGTATGTGAAACGTTAATACGTTTAAAACTCCAGCTAGTTTCCATATTAATTACGCACCACCACCACGACCATATTGATGGCGTTACTGCGCTCATGTCTCAGTATCCAGCTACAACTGTATTCGCACCTAAGCAAGAGAAATACCAATTTAACCACACTCCAGTCAATGAATCAGATGTCATTGAGTTTAAAACACTGGATCTTCAGTTTACAATTATTAAACTACCGGGTCATACCCTTGGACATATTGCATATTATGCCCATACAAAAGATCAACATAATTTACTTTTTTGTGGTGACACTTTATTTGGTGCAGGTTGTGGAAGGTTGTTTGAAGGCACACCTGAGCAAATGTATGCATCCTTACAAAAATTAGCCTCATTACCATCAAACACTCAAGTCTATTCTGCACACGAATACACCTTACACAATATTAGTTTTGCACTTACTCTGGAACCAAATAATCTGGCTCTTATCGAAAGGCAACTAAAAACTTTTAGATTGCGAGATTTACAACAACCAAGCCTACCATCAACGATAGGTTTGGAGCTTGCAACTAATCCATTTTTACGTTGCTTTAGCTCAGAAATTCAGTCATCAATTGGATTAGTTAACGCATCAAATTTACAAGTTTTCAGCACCATACGAGAATTAAGAAATCATTATTAATCATTAAGATAGAAAATACTCTCAATGCACATATTAATTACATTCACTTTAACTTGACTCTGCACTCTGCAGTTCGTTACCATGTTGCAACTTTAAGGCTTTGAACGGTTCAATGTTTCATCTATCAACTCTGCGCATTTGTCATTTCACAACGCTCATTAATTACCCTGCCATTTACAAATTCGTCTACCGTTTCATTGGCGTAACTTTAGGCAGTATGTTTGCATGCTCAATGCTCCATGCTGAATCAAATGTTGCTGGAGACGAAATTATTATCTATGCGGACGACTCATTCAGACCCGCACCGAGATACTTAGGCGTTAAAGACAAACCTGGGGATGCTTTAGTCTCAAAAAAAACCAGCACAAGCAATTTAGGTAGCATGTTTGAAAGTCATCTCAGTGAAGACTCTAGCGACCAGTCTGACGACGAAAACATTCGGAATAATGACCTATGGCAACGTATTAGAGATGGTTACGCAATGCCTGATTCCTCATCCG
>DAIDAH010000155.1 GCA_027310735.1 Methylotenera sp.
GCCGCCTGCCAGTGGCTGTCATTAAAATCGATCAGTCATTTGTTCGTGACATGCTGCACGATATGGATGACCTGGCGGTGGTATCAGGCTTAATTAGTTTAAGTCGTGACTTTAGACGTAAGGTTGTTGCAGAAGGGGTTGAGACGGCTGAGCACGGCGCACTGCTACTGAAAATGGGTTGTTACTTAGCGCAAGGCTATGGCATTGCCAAGCCAATGCCCGCAGAGGAAGTGCTGGCTTGGGTTGCCGGTTATAAGCAAGATGCAAGCTGGACTAAGTAAGGGATGCTATAAAAAGGCTAGGTAGTAATGCTATGTAGTGCAAATTGCATTGATATGTGCTAATTGTCTTCTACCCGTTGTCTTTTGTTTCCCATGGCGCTACTTTAAATAGCAGTAACATGCCGGGAATGGCTGCCAAGAAACAAAAAATAAAGAAATTTCTCCAACCTAGATCATCAACGAGATAACCAGTCGCTGCGTTGGCAATTGTGCGCGGCACTGCGGCAAGGCTGGTAAAGAGCGCGAATTGTGTTGCGGTATAAAGCGGATGCGTGGTGTGCGCAATGTAGGCTACAAATGCCGCAGTTCCTAAGCCGACACCAAATGCTTCAGCGCCAATGGCAATGCCTAAAACCAGCAAGCTATGTCCAGCGACTGCTAGCCATGCAAAGCCTAGAATAGCCAGCATCTGCACCGCTCCAAATACCCATAAAGCACGGTTGATGCCTAGTTTTACCATCCATACGCCACCTAGTAAGCCACCAATGACACTAGGCCATAAGCCTGCATTTTTGGCAATCAGGCCAATTTCAGTTTTGCTGAAACCCATGTCTAAATAGAATGGCGTAGCGAGTGCTGTTGCCATACTGTCACCGAGTTTATAAAAGAATATAAACGATAGCACGAGCATGGCAGATCGCCAGCCGTGGCGTGATATAAACTCATGGAAAGGCTCTGTGACAGCGGCTCTTAAAGTTTTGGGTGCACCGTCTTTTAATGCGGGCTCTTTCACAAAAATGGTCATGGCTAAGCCAGGTAGCATGAATAGTGCAGTAATCAAGAATACGCTATGCCAAGGCATATAGTCCGCCAAAATTAATGACAATGAGCCCGGAACCAAGCCTGCAATTTTATAGGCGTTGACGTGGATAACATTGCCTAAGCCTAGCTCAATGTCGAGTAATAGTTCTCGACGGTAAGCGTCTAAAACGATGTCTTGTGAGGCGCTAAAAAATGCGACAACAGCGGCTAAATAGGCAATTGACCAAATGTCCAGCACGGGATTGAGCACACCAAACAAAGGTATTGAACATAGCAATAAAATTTGCGAGATGAGTAGCCAGCCACGTCGACGGCCTAATGGCGGAGTATAGCGGTCAAACAGCGGTGCCCAAAGAAATTTCCATGTGAAGGGTAGGCTGATGAGTGCAAATAAGCCAATTGCTTTAAGATTAACACCTTCAGAGCGTAGCCATGCTGGTAATAGACTTATCAGAAAGTAGAGTGGCAGGCCGGAGCTAAATCCGGTGAACACGCAAATTAGCATGCGTTTGTTAAGCATGGCTTGCCAAACGCTCGCATTATTTTTCATGAGATGTGTATTGTGCTTTAAGGACGTGTTGCCGCTTTTAACCTGTACATAGCCAAGCTGCCCATTAAATTAGGCATGAATGTGACGGGTTTGTTATCAGTGAGTACCAGACGTTCTTTGACTTGAATATTGCAGTTCACACAAAACTGGTCAAAATCATTGATGGTGCAAAGGTGTACATTCGGCGTGTCGTACCATTGGTAAGGTAGCGCCTTAGAGACCGGCATATTGCCGGTGCTGATTTGCATACGGCTACGCCAGTAGCCAAAGTTAGGGAAAGTTACGATGACTTCACGACCTACGCGCAACATTTCGCGCACAATGCCTTCGGTGTTGTGTACGGCCTGCAATGTTTGCGAGAGGATTACCGTATCAAATGACTGGTCTTCGAAACCAGATAAACCGCTTTCCAAGTCCATTTGAATCACATTGACCCCTTTGGATAAGCATGCGAGCCAATTGGTATCGTCTTTCTCTACACCGTAACCGCGTACTTCCATGGCATCTTTTAAGTATTGTAGTAAGGCGCCATCACCACAGCCTAGGTCGAGTACTTTTGCGCCAAATGGCAGCCAGCCGGCAATGATGGCAAAGTCGTGTCTGAATTGAGCGATATTTTGACTCATGCTTGCTCTCCTACCGTAATGTTCTGCAAGTAGTTGCGCAAAATGGCGTGGTAATGCGGGTCGGGCATTAAAAAGGCATCGTGACCATGTGCGGCGGTGACTTCGGCATAGCTGACGGTGCGCTCGTTATCCAGCAATGCTTTCACAATCTCACGTGAGCGTGCTGGTGAAAAGCGCCAATCGCTAGTGAATGACACGACTAAAAACTGAGCTTGTTCTTTTGCTTGCTGGCTTGTTTGGGCTAAGGCTTTGCTTAAATCGCCGCCAAACGGCAATGCAGGGTCGTAATAATCCAAGGCACGTGTCATGCGCAAATAGGTATTGGCATCGAATTCGCCAGCAAATTTATCACCTTGATAGCGCAGATAGGATTCCATCTCAAACTCAACATCAAAGGTATATTTAATATCGTCTTTGAGTTTGCGCCCAAACTTAGCGCCCATCGCATCGTCACTCAAGTAAGTGATGTGACCGAGCATACGCGCGATTCTCAGGCCGCGTTTCGGGACTACGCCATGTGCATAATAGTCGCCACCATGAAACTCAGGGTCGGTAATAATCGCTTGCCGTGCCACTTCGTTAAACGCCATATTCTGTGCAGTGAGATTCGGCGCTGAGGCAATTACTAAGGCATGACGTACACGTTCTGGATAGGCGAGCGTCCATTGCAAGGCTTGCATGCCACCAAGGCTTCCACCCACAACGGCAGCCAGTTGTTGTATGCCCAAGTAGTCGGCTAACATGGTTTGCGAGGTAACCCAGTCTTCAACGGTGACTATTGGGAACTGTGAGCCCCACGGTTGTTGTGTCGCTGGGTTGATACTGCTAGGACCGGTGCTGCCGTGACAGCCGCCTAGGTTGTTCACGCCAATCACGAAAAATTTATTGGTATCCAGTGGCTTGTTTGGGCCAATCAGGTTGTCCCACCAACCCGGATATTTATCATTTTCAGTATATTTTCCGGCAACATGATGCGTGCCGGATAGCGCATGGCAGATTAAAACCGCGTTCGACTTATCGGCATTTAATGTGCCGTAAGTTTCATAAACAAGGTCAAATTGAGGCAACACGGCGCCACTTTTAAGGGTAAGCGGTACGCTAAAGTGTGCAGTTTTTGGGGCAACAATGCCAACGGAGTTATTTTCTAGCATAGAGTGATTATACTATGGCTTTATTGTGCAAGTGCTGATGGAGCACACTAACTCATACGAATATGACCAACGAGATTAAAACTAATATACAAAGCTTTGCAGGACTCTGCCCACAAGTGGCCGAAGGTGTTTATATTCATCCAATGGCAACTGTGATTGGTGATGTGCATTTAGGCACAAATAGTTCGGTTTGGCCTGGCACGGTGATTCGCGGTGACGTGAACTTTATCCGTATCGGCGCAGGTACGAATGTGCAGGATTTGAGTATGCTGCACGTCAGCCATAAGTCTAACTGGGATGCGGCTGGCGCGCCGTTAATCATTGGGAATAATGTCACTATTGGTCACAAAGTGATTCTGCATGGTTGCACCATTGAGGATGAATGCCTGATTGGTATGGGGAGTATCGTTATGGATAAAGTCGTGGTGAAAAAACATGTGTTGCTAGCTGCTGGCAGCTTGGTGCCAGAAGGAAAAGTGCTGGAAAGCGGCTATTTATATATGGGTAGCCCAGCCAAGAAAGTGCGTGCGTTAACAGAAAAAGAAATTGTACATTTTATGTATTCGGCTGAACATTATATGCGACTTAAAAATCAGTATTTAGGAAGCGTTTAGTCCCAGTGTGTGCTGACAATCAAAGGGTTTTTACCTATGGTCACACGATCATTACCGCCAAAATCATTGATGGTTTCAATATTTACCAAGCCATTCTGTGCCATTAAATCAGCCACTAATTCGGCTTGATTGTAACCATGCTCTAACATCAGCCAGCCTTGTGGCTTCAAGTGAATCAAGCAATTGCCAATAATCTGCCGAATGTCATCCAAGCCATCTGCACCAGAGGCCAGCGCAGATAGGGGTTCAAATCGCAAATCGCCTTGAGTTAGATGCTGGTCATCCTGCTCTATATACGGCGGGTTGCTGACAATGACATCAAACCTCCCCCCCTCCAGCGCAGCAAACCAGTTGCTCAACAGGCATTGCACATTAGTTATAGCTAAAGCAGATACGTTTTTCTTGGCAACATCTAACGCGCCATGCGACGCATCAACGGCAATAATGCTGGCTTGCGGCCTATGCTTCGCAATTGCGAGCGCTACCGCGCCTGTACCTGTACCTAAATCCAAAATGGAGTAGTTAGTGTTATCTGGAATTTTTACGAGTGCAACCTCAACCAGTGTTTCGGTATCAGGGCGTGGAATGAGTGTGTTAGGTGTGACGATTAAATCTAAGCCATAGAACTCGCGCTGACCAAGAATATAGGCAATCGGTTCGCCTTGCAAACGGCGAGAAAGTAATGACTCAAACTCCGCATGGATATTGGCTTGCAGGGCATCGTTTTCATGAGACAACAGCCATGCTCGGCTGACTTTAAGCGCGGTCTGCAACAATAGTTGCGCTTCAAATTTTGCTTCGCTAGCTTCAAGCTGTAAGCTATCAACGATGCGTTTTTGTGCTTCAATCCAAGCTGCACGAACGGTTATTGTCAATTAATTATCTTCGCCCAAACTTGCTAGTAAGTCAGCCTGATGTTCTGCCGCCAACGCGCCAATCAACTCATCCATGTCGCCTTCGGTGATTGCATCAATTTTATACAGTGTGAGGTTGATACGGTGGTCGGTAATACGGCCTTGCGGGTAGTTGTAGGTGCGAATGCGTTCTGAACGGTCACCACTACCAATGAGGGATTTACGCTCGCTGGCGATTTTGCTTTGTTGCTCGTCTACCTGTTTGGCTTTAATACGTGCCGCCAGCACTGCAAAGGCTTGCGCCTTGTTAGCATGCTGGCTGCGACCTTCCTGACATTCCACGACTATGCCAGTCGGTGCATGGGTGAGACGTACGGCAGAATCAGTTTTATTAATGTGCTGACCTCCGGCGCCACTGGCACGGAAAGTATCTATGCGGACATCAGCAGGGTTAATGATGACATCGTTAATTTCATCCGCTTCTGGCAATACCGCAACAGTACATGCAGAGGTGTGGATGCGGCCTTGTGTTTCAGTATCAGGCACGCGTTGTACACGGTGGCCGCCGGATTCAAATTTTAATTTTGAATACGCACCATAACCTTCAATCTTTGCGATGATTTCTTTGTAGCCGCCCATTTCACCTTCATTGGCTGACATGACCTCCACGCGCCATTTTTGTCTTTCAGCGTATCTTGAGTACATTCTGAATAGGTCGCCAGCAAATAGGCCAGATTCATCACCGCCTGTACCGGCGCGAATTTCCAGAAAGATGTTTTTGTCATCATTGGGGTCTTTAGGCAGCAGCAGTTTTTGTAGGGTCAGTTCTACAATTTCCATTTTTGCTTTGCCTGCTTCAATCTCTTCCTGCGCAAATTCTTTCATGTCAGGGTCACTTAACATAATTTGTGCTTCTTTGATATCGGCTTCAGCTTGCTCGTAAGCATGATATTGCTCAACAATCGGCGTGATTTCAGCGTGCTCTTGGGTAATTTTTCGATAATTATCCATATTATTGGTCACGCCCTCACTGCTCATGAGGCGGTTGAGTTCTTCTAGGCGGTCGCTCAAAGTCGCGAGCTTTCTAATCATGCTGGGTTTCATTCGGTACCGTTATATTTGCGTTGAAGTTAATTGAGTATTCATTTGGGATTTAATTCAGATTCAATGGGCGCACTAGTGTTGAATTGAATACAGCTGCTTTAATACATTTTCCAGCTTTACATGTTCCTCTCCGTGCGCATGATTGAGCGCATGGCTGGGGGCATGTAGAAATTTGTTGGTGAGCGCGTTGCTTAAAATCTCCAGCACTTTGCTTGGGTCTTCACCTTTTTGAATTAGCTTGAGTGCTTTTTCTAACTCAGCTTTGCGCATGGATTCTGCGTGGTCGCGTATAGCCTTGATGGTAGGCACTGACCCACGTTTTTTAAACCAGTGCATAAAATGCTCTACACGTGCTGTGACAATAATCTCCGCAGCAATTGCGGCTTCTTGGCGATTAACCATCCCATCGCTGACAACTTGCGCAAGGTCATCTACCGTATAT
>DAIDAH010000156.1 GCA_027310735.1 Methylotenera sp.
TGGCTGGCAGTCTGATTCCTTGGATCGATAAAGATCTTGGTAATGGACAAAGTAAAGAAGAGTGGAAGGGTGGTGCTGAAACGAATAAGATTTTAGGTCGTGAAGCTAATCCAATCATTATCGATGGTCTTTGTGTGCGCATTGGTGCCATGCGTTGCCATAGCCAAGCGTTAACCATCAAATTGACGAAAGACGTGCCATTGGATGAAATCAACCAAATGCTAGCTGAGGCTAATCAGTGGGCAACAGTGATTCCAAATGAACGTGAAGCAAGTATGCGCGATTTAACACCGACGGCTGTCACTGGCACATTAAGCACACCAGTCGGGCGCTTGCGTAAATTGAATATGGGCAGTGATTATCTTTCAGCCTTTACCGTTGGCGACCAGTTGTTATGGGGTGCGGCAGAGCCCTTGCGTCGTATGTTGCGAATCCTAATAGAACGTTAATTTAGCGTTACATGTTATGGTGGAAATTACAGCCACCTGAATCAACAATCAGATAGCATTTGGATGTAATGTGTATTATGAGCTTGCATAGCTAACTATTTGATGTTATTTTCATATTGAAAAATAAAAGTTTGATTAAAGGTAGCAACGTGCACAAATCAAAATTAAAGCAAATTTCGTTGGCAGTGTGCTTGGCACTGATGCCGTACTCTAGTTTTGCTGCGGGTCTAGGCAAGATAAATGTTAGCTCTGGCTTGGGTGAGCCGCTCAAGGCAGAGGTTGAGCTTTTATCAGTGAGCCCTGATGAGCTTTCAACTATAGTCGCGACCATCGCCTCCGAAGATGCTTATGCTGCTCAAGGTATTGCACGACTCAGTATTCATAATTCTATTAAAATAGAGCTATCTAAAAATGCAAATGGCTCCCCGGTATTAAAGCTACGTTCAAATCAGCCTATCAGTGATCCATACCTTGATATGCTTATTGAATTAGATTGGGCATCAGGTCGATTACTGCGAGACTATACTATTCTGTTAGATCCTCCAGGCTATAAGCAAACAGTAGATCAAGCCGTATCAACTTCAGCTGTTTCTCCAGCAGTGAGTATGCCTGTCATTAGCGAGTCATTAAAAAATGATGCGTCTGCGAATGCTAATAACGCAAAAAAATCAAAAATACCTTTGCAGCAAGCGCAGGTTAAACCTCATGAATCTATCGATGAACAAAAGTTAATTACCAAGCGTGGTGACACGTTAATTTCAATTGCTAAAAAAACGCAGGTTGATGGTGTGGGCTTAGACCAAATGTTGGTCGGCTTATACGAAAGTAATAAAGATGCGTTTATCAGCAGTAATATGAACCGCCTCAAAGTCGGGAAAATTATCAAGGTACCGACAAGAGAAAGCTTGGTTTCTATTGATGCACAACAAGCAAAACAATCCATAAAGGTGCATTCTAGTAATTGGAATGCTTATCGAAACTCCTTAGCTGCTGCAGTAGAAACAACGCCAGCTATGGTTGAAAATGAGCATAAGCAAACTTCATCTGGAAAAATTACTACAGCAGAGGATAAAGCTGCGCCTGTGAAATCAGGCCCTCAGGATGTTGTTAGGCTTTCAGCGGGTGAAAAGGACTTAGCAAAGTCGAATAAAGAAGCTGGAATGGCGGCTGATGCTAAAGTCATTGCACTACAAGAGGAAGCTACCGCTCGTGAAAAAACCTTAAAAGAGGCTCAGGATCGCGCCTCTGCATTAGAAAAACAAATTCAGGATATGCAAAAATTGTTGGCTCTAAAAAGCCAGGCAATGCTAGATTTGCAAAAAAATGCAGAGATTAAGACATCGTCGATAGTTCAGGCAGATAAAGCTAATGTAGCATCTACTCCAGATACAAAATCTTCTGAGGAGGCTAAACCTGTAGCTGATTCAATGCCTAAAGCAGTGGCAGAAGTCAAAAAACCGGTTGAACCAACTAAAGTGCAGCCAGTTCAACCTGAGTCGCCGCAAGTTGAAGTAAGTTGGCTTGATAGCTTAATGAATGCCGTTGATTTGACGATTTTGGGTGGTGCTTCAGGTGTTGCTTTATTGGGCGCTGCGTGGATGTTTTTACGCAATAAACGTAGAAAAGATCTAGATAGTTTTGAGCGTGGAATATTGACTTCAGGCGGTTTGCGCGCAAATACCGTATTTGGAAATACAACGGGCAGTACAAGCTCTGCTGATACTTCATTTTTAACGGATTTTGCACAAAGTGCCAACGGAAGCATGATCGATGCTAATGATGTTGATCCTATTGCTGAAGCTGAGGTGTACATGGCTTACGGCCGCGATGCTCAAGCGGAAGAAATATTGAAAGATGCTATTTCTAAAGAGCCTAAACGTTACGAATTACATTTAAAACTCTTGGAAATGTATGCCTCACAACGTGCAGCTTCAGCATTTGAAGCGGTAGCCGGTGAACTTTACACAACATTGGGTGCTGAAGATCCAACATGGATCAAGATTGCGGAAATGGGTGCAACATTTGAGCCTGACAATCCATTGTACAAAGTGAGTAAATCGGTCCGTGACGTGCCATCAGAAGATAAAAAGTTGGATGCATCTGATTTTTCTGACGTGGCCATTTCTTCTGATGACAGTTTAGATTTTGTCTTAGGTGATGAGGTTGTTACTAATACTCAGCCAGCCGCTGAAAGTTCAGATGTGATGGATATGAGTGAGTTTTCATCATCGGCTTTAGCTCTAGATGATGCATTGGATATGGATCTAAATGACACCAATTCGCTTGAGACCACTTTCCCAGAAATTTCTGATGAAAGTGAATCTATTAATGAAAGTGTTGTAAGTGAATCATTTAGCTTAGACTCTAAATCTGATGATGTCATCGATTTTAATCTTGATTCACCAAATAGTGATTTAGCCGAGGATATCACTGCAAATCTTTCTGAAAGTGCTGCTGAAGAGAGTGTTGTTGAAGAGGCTCTTAGTCTAGATTCAGCTACAGATAAGGTGATGGATTTTGATTTGGGTGATTTCAATCTGAGTTCTGAAACAAGTGTTGATATTGCATCAGACGAAGCCTCGGATAGCCTGCCAGCTTTTGACTTTACGGGTGCGTCCAATGACGGTCTTGATACAGTGAATTTTGATTTGCCGGTTAGTAATGATGTTGATAGTAAGGCTGATGTTGATGGTACAGAGGGTAGTGGGGATGGTTTAGCTGACTTTAATATGGAATTCAGTTTGCCTGCTGACCAGGCCGATATTGACTCGAAAAGAGCAGTTGAGGCAGTAGCTTCTACAATTAGTGATATTTCATTTGATCTAGATGCTTCGCCTGAAGAACTACCAAAATTAGGGTCTGATATTGATTTAAGTAGTGAAGACTCAGCTATTACATTTGACTTGCCTGTTGATGTTTTGCATGACAGTGATTCTTCAAATGAGGTTGTTTCAGATGTTGATGTTGGTATTGAAGACGTGCCTGAAGCTTTGCCAACTGTAGATTTTTCTGTGCAAGATGAGCCTGAAGTAATCGCACCTTCTAAGAGTGAGCTATCGTCAAATGAGTTAGATATCAATGAGTTGGATTTGTCATCAATCAGTCTGGATTTGGATGATGAGTTGCCTGAGTCTGATGTTGAGCAAGTGTCACTTGATGCAGGCTTGCCCGATATTGCTGGCCTTGAGTCGCAAGATGTTGAAGTTAAATTAGATTTAGTTGCGGCTTATATTGATATGGACGATACCGAAGGGGCTCGTGAACTACTGGAAGAGGTCTTAAAAGAGGGTGGCCCTCAACAGCAGTTACGTGCGCAACAATTATTGGAAAGTTTGGTGTAATGTCTCAATAGAAGAATAAAAGCCGAGCTTAGTGCTCGGCTTTTTTGTTCAATATCTGTCTGAATTATTGTCAATGTCCGTGTAAAAATATATGCATCCATTCGTAAAAATTTTAACTTTCATTTTCATATTAATGACCATGAATTTATTGAGTGGTCAGTTGTTGTTTGGATTGTTAGTGCTAGTTTGCATTGCAGCATTAATGTTAGAGCCCCTACATTTTTTAATTCTATTAAAGCGTATGCGATTGTTTTTTATTTCAATATTTATTATTTATGCATTTGGTACGCCTGGTGAGTATGTTTGGCAGCCTTCGTTGATTTTTTCTCCTACTTTTGAGGGGCTTAATCTAGGACTTATGCAGATAGAAAAATTGGTGATTTCACTTGCTGCACTTAGCTTGCTTATTGTGACTAGTGCTAAAGAAAATCTTATCGTGGGTCTATACATGCTTTTATCTCCACTTAAGTTTATAGGATTAAGTGTAGAGAGGTTTGCCGCTAGATTATTACTGACGTTCGAATATGTAGAGGAGTTGGCTGCCTCAAAAAGACATCTTTTTGCCTTTCATCAACTAGATGAGATTCATGCGGAGTCTGAAAGCTTTCAGATTGATAAAGTGATTGTTATACAAGCCCAGCCTTTTCAATGGATAGATAAGCTGATAATGATTTTTTTTGCTTATATTACATTTTCATTTATTGCACTTAAGTTAATCTCATGAGGGAGGTAATGTCATGAGAGTTGCATTAGGGTTATCCTACGATGGTTCACATTTCTGTGGTTGGCAAAGTCAGCCATCCGCTTGTGGTGTTCAAGATGCGCTGGAATCGGCTATTGCAAGTATAGCTACGCATACTGTTAGAGTGCATGCTGCCGGCCGTACGGATACTGGTGTGCACGCACTTAGTCAGGTTGTTCATTTTGATACGACGGCTGTTCGTCCACTTTCAGCTTGGGTGCGTGGTGTTAATGCGCATTTGCCTGTTACAGTTCGTGTGGAGTGGGCGCATGAGGTCGACGATGATTTTCATGCGCGCTTTTCAGCATTTCAGCGTAGTTATCAGTACCTGCTTTATAACGCCCCAGTGGCATCTGCTTTAATGAGCACTAAAGCTGGTTGGTTTCATTTACCGCTAGATTATGCAGCGATGTCTGAAGCTGCTTCTTATTTTGTAGGTGAGCATGATTTTAGTGCTTTCCGTGCCTCGGAGTGTCAGGCTAAATCACCTGTCCGGCATCTGCAAAAGGCGGAGGTGAAGATAGAGGATAAGTATTTCATTTTTAACTTTTCTGCCAATGCATTTCTGCATCACCAAGTGCGCAACATGATTGGTGCCTTGATTTATGTGGGTAAGGGCGCATATGCGCCAGAATATATTAAAGAGTTATTATTGAAACGTGACCGAACTTTGTCGCCGCCAACCTTTTCACCCTGTGGCTTATATTTGACTGGTGTTGGTTATGATGCGAAATGGGGGTTGCCAATGGCTAATCCAGATGGCAAGCAAGTGCTCATTTCAGCGGTACAATAACGTTTTATAGGCTCTAATCTACAATAATAAAATTTTTTGAGAATGATTCTTTGAGAGTTCGCGCTAAAATTTGTGGCATCACACGTGTGGAAGATGCTTTGTTGGCTGTTCAGAATGGTGCAGATGCCATCGGTTTAGTCTTCTATGCACCCAGTCCACGCAATGTAAGTATTCGGCAAGCAGTCAGCATCGCTAATCAAGTCCCTGCCTTTGTGAGTGTGGTTGGGTTGTTTGTAAATGCTGAGGCTGGGTTTGTTAATGAAGTGCTCGCTCAGGTTCAGTTAGATCTTTTGCAATTTCATGGTGATGAAACGCCGGAGTATTGCGCTCAATTCAAACGACCTTTTATCAAGGCAATCCGCGTTAAGAACGACACAAATTTGGTACAATGTGCGAAAGATTTTTCGGCAGCTAAAGCGTTATTGCTAGATACCTACACAGACGGTGTAGCTGGTGGCACTGGGCATGTTTTTGATTGGGATTTAATTCCATCACAACTGGATAAGCCAGTGATTTTGGCTGGTGGTTTGAATGCCGGTAATGTGGCGCAAGCTATTGAGAAGGTTAAACCTTATGCTGTTGATGTAAGTGGAGGCGTTGAAGCAACAAAAGGTATCAAGGATGCAACGAAAATAGCAGCATTTATGCAGCAAGTGAATAAGCAATAAAACGATACGCAGTAAGTTTTAAGTGGAGAGTAAATAATGCAGCTTTATGACATGCCAGATGCACGTGGGCACTTTGGTCAGTTTGGCGGTACGTTCGTAGCCGAAACTTTGGTAGAGGCGCTGGAAGAGTTGCGCGTCATGTATGAGAAATATCGTCATGATCCAGAGTTTCTCGCTGAATATGCCTATGATTTAAAGCACTTTGTTGGACGTCCTAGTCCAATTTATCATGCCAAGCGATTGTCAGAAAAATGGGGCGGTGCGCAAATCTATTTAAAGCGTGAAGATTTAAATCATACTGGTGCGCACAAAATTAATAATACGATTGGCCAAGCATTGCTGGCTAAACGCATGGGCAAGCCTAGGGTTATTGCGGAAACAGGCGC
>DAIDAH010000157.1 GCA_027310735.1 Methylotenera sp.
GGCTGAAAACACATGCCAGCGCTACAAATATTGAAGTGCATCTAGGCTATGGCGAAGCTGATCGCTTTGCAGAAAGCCATTTGATGATGGCGCAAGCTTTGCCTGCAACGCGCGTCGACAAGGTTGCTGGTGATCACGTATGGCCAGTGTGGCAGCAGTTATGGCACAATTTTCTCGATAAACGATTTAGTGCACAACGATTTGAATCACAACGATGACTGACTCCAGCATACCTAACATTAGGCCAATACCTTGGCAGCCAACATTATTGATTAAACTATCTGTCATCGTGCATGTGCTGATAGTGGTTAGCTTAGTGGCTGCACCTCACCTATGGCAATGGGCGCTGGTCGTGGTTGTGGTGAATCATTTAGTCATTGCGGCTACAGGGCTGTGGCCGCGCAGCAACTGGCTGGGGCCGAATTGGACGAAATTGCCCACTACTGCAGCCCAACGCAATGAAATCGCCCTGACCATAGACGATGGCCCTGACCCAATCGTAACGCCGCAAGTGCTGGATATTCTGGATCGTTTTCATGTCAAAGCCACGTTCTTTTGCATAGGCAATCGGGCGGCAGCGCATCCTGATTTATGTCGCGAAATCGTGCAGCGCGGTCATGCGATAGAAAACCATAGTCAGCAACATCGGCATTACTTTTCGCTGCTAGGTTTGGGCGGTTTTAAGCGTGAAATTCAGGTCGCACAAAATACGCTATTCAGTATCCCGGGTATCTACCCCAAATTTTTTCGTGCGCCAGCGGGGTTGCGCAACCCTTTTTTGGAGCCAGTATTGAACCGATTAGGTCTGCGGCTGGCAAGCTGGTCGGTACGTGGTTTTGATACACAGATTAAAGATGCAGAAAAAGTGAAGAACACACTATTATCAGGGCTACGCGCTGGTGCGATTATATTGATGCACGATGGCAACGCTGCGCGTACTGACGAGGGGATTCCAGTGGTATTGGCAGTTTTACCATCTCTGCTAGAAGCCGCTGAAAAGAACCACCTGCACTTTGTGACCTTACGGGAGGCCGCATTATGAATATAATTTTGCACGCAGCTAATCAATATACCAATTATTAAGTACAAAAAATCCAGGACTACGCATTGAACAGGACTACTCCTTGAAACCGCTACTACTCTCACACTATACGGCCACCAGTTGCATAGGGCGTGGCTTACAACAAACATTAGACGCCTTGCGTCAAGCGCGCCTTGCGCTCAAGCCCTGCGACTTTGAAACGGTAGACTTGCCAACCTATATCGGTGAGGTGGAAGGCTTAGATGATGTCGTTATGGCAGCAGGCATGGCCGACTACAACTGTCGAAACAACCGTCTCGCGCAACTGGGGCTAGAGCAGGATGGCTTTGCCGAAGCCGTGAATGTTGCCGTAGAAAAATATGGGCGTGACCGCATTGGTGTATTTATGGGTACTAGTACATCAGGCATATTGGAAACCGAACAGGCATTTCGCGAGCGTGACCCTGTAACAGGCGCCTTGCCAGCAGGGTTGTTCTATAGCAAAAAGCAAAATACCTACTCTGTAGCAGATTTTACACGTCAATATTTCAAACTCACCGGCCCAGCTGTCGCGGTGTCGTCCGCTTGCTCATCCAGTGCCAAGGTATTCAGCGTAGCGCGACGCATGATAGAAGCGGGTTTGATAGATGCAGCCGTAGTTGGCGGTGTGGATACACTGTGCCTAACAACGCTATATGGTTTTACTTCGCTAGGCTTGCTTTCGACGCAAGCCTGTCGCCCGTATGATACGGAGCGCGACGGCATCTCTATCGGCGAGGCTGCCGCGTTTGCCTTGCTGGAACGCCCAACAAGCAACGTAGACGCGCATGCCATCATGTTGCTAGGCATAGGCGAATCGAGCGATGCCTACCATATGTCATCGCCTCACCCGGAAGGGCTCGGAGCGCGTATGGCGATGCAACAGGCATTACAAACTGCCGGGCTGAACCCGAGCGATATCGACTACATTAACCTGCACGGCACAGCTACACTCAGCAATGACGCGGCAGAAGCCAAAGGCGTCGGCGCCGTGTTTGGGCACAATACACCATGTAGCTCGACCAAAGGTGCCACCGGGCATACCCTAGGCGCAGCCGGTGCGGTTGAGGCGGTCATTTGCGCACTTGCCCTGCAAAATAGCTTTATCCCCGGCGGCATTAACACGCATGAGGCTGACCCCTTACTGCAACTGAATTATCAATTGCAAAATCGTGACCAAGTGCTGACGCATGTCATGAGTAACTCATTCGGTTTCGGTGGCACTAATTGCAGTTTGATTTTTGGCTTGGCTCAGAATCTTAAACAAGATAAGGAGTCGAGCTAATGGCGACCCAACTCACGGCCTACATTGAAGGCATCGGCATACTTGGCCCCGGTATTACAAACTGGCACAGCGCGAGCACGATATTAAGCGGTGAGCTGCCTTACCATTCAACGAAAACAGTTATCCCAGCACCGGAGTTATTGCCAGCCGCCGAACGAAGACGTGCCAGCGACATTGTAAAACTCACACTGGCAATCTCGCTGGAAGCTATATCTGGCGCGGGCTTGGAGGCAGAAAGTTTGCCCAGCGTATTTTCATTTTCCAATGGCGATGGCTTGAACTGTCATACTATCTGCGAAATGCTGGCCTCGGATGACCGACAAATTTCACCCACACGTTTTCACAACTCCGTACATAACGCCGCCGCTGGCTACTGGAGCATTGCTACCGGAGCGATGGCTACTTCATCGGTTCTCTGTGCGTTTGATGCCAGCTTTGGCGCAGGCTTGCTGGATGCGCTGACGCAGGTTGTGGTGGACAAAACACGCTGTATTTTAATGGCCAGTGATACGCCTTACCCTGAGCCGATGTTTCACAATCGCCCCATCCCCGATAACTTTGGCATCGCACTGGTACTCGCACCAGAAGCCAGCCAGAAGGCTATCGCGCAGATTAAAATCAGCATTAGCCATGACGATGCCAACAAGTTTGACGACACCGCGCTCGAAGCCCTACGCTTGGCGATTCCCGCTGCACGCGGCCTGCCATTATTGCAAGCCATTGCTCAGCAGAAAAATAGCCGTGTCGTGCTGGATTACCTAGGCAGCACGCGCCTAGCCATTGAGGTTAGCCCATGCTAGAAGCGACGCAATTGAACAAAGATAAGCTAGACCACAGAAAATTAGACCACACATGGATTGCAGCGCATATTCCGCATCAAGGCAGCATGTGCCTGCTAGATAAAGTAGACACGTGGGATCAAGAAAAAATTAGCTGTCGAGCCAGCAGTCATCACCATATTGATAACCCGTTGCGCGCACACGACCAACTTGGCATTACCTGCGGTATTGAATATGCGGCACAAGCCATGGCAGTGCATGGCGCACTGCTCGCGCCGTCTGATAGCGAAAGGCCACGCGTGGGCTATCTGGTTAGCGTGCGTAGCGTCAATATGCATGCGACTCGGCTAGATGATATTGCGCAGGATTTGTTCATTACTGCCAGTTGCATCATGGCAAGCGAAAGCAATATGCTCTACCAATTTAACGTAAGCGCCGATGGCAAAATGTTGCTAGAAGGGCGCGCCGCTGTGGTATTGAATGCAGACACACTGGAAATAAACCTTGGAGCACCTACATGATAAGAGCTTTAGTCACAGGCGGTAGCGGCGGCATAGGCGCAGCCATTAGTCGCCGTTTGGCAGCCGATGGTTGCCATGTTTATATACACGCCAATCAGGGCATTGTGGCTGCGCAACAACTGGCGGCAGAAATCTGCGCAAATGGCGGCAGTGCAGAAGCCTTGCAGTTTGATGTCACCGACAGTGACGCAGTAAGCGCGGCACTCAGTCCACTTGTAGAGGATGAGCCTATTCAGGTTGTTGTGAACAACGCAGGCATCCACGATGATGCCGTGTTCCCCGGTATGCGTGCGGAGCAGTGGCACCGTGTTATCGACGTATCTGTAAACGGTTTTTTTAATGTCACCCAACCACTGATGATGCCAATGATACGTAGCCGCTGGGGGCGCATTATCAACATTTCTTCAATCGCCAGCATCACTGGCAATCGAGGGCAGACCAACTATTCCGCCGCCAAAGGCGCACTGAATGCCGCTACTAAATCTCTATCGCAAGAGGTCGCCAGCAGAGGCATTACCGTCAACGCCGTTGCACCGGGAATTATAGACACCACCATGAGCGAAAACGTCTTTGATGCCAAAACTATCGCCAACATGGTGCCTATGAAGCGCGCAGGTACACCGACAGAAGTTGCCGATTTGGTGAGTTTTCTGGCTTCCAATCAAGCAACTTATATTACCGGGCAGATTATTTCGATAAATGGCGGGATGATATAGCCTGTAGTATTTGAGTATGATTTTGCATGATTTCTATCTACGCTTGCTCTAAGTGTTAAGTCATCGTGGTGCATATGCACATTGTTAGTGCGCGTGTTATTTTTTTAAATAAGTCGAGATATAAAGCTTATTATTAATTTTTATAATTAAATCATGCCATTAAGATGTGATTTAATTATTGGCATAGTAATTGCTTTTAGCTATTCAAATAGTTAAATGAATTTCCCATGTTAAGAGTAATGATTGTTGATAGTGATTTTGAGCGGACCAAACCACTGAAGCAATCTTTGATTGATACTGGTTATGAGGTGATTGCGCATCTTAAAGATACGGTTAACTTAAATGATGCATGTAGTGAGTTGCAACCGGATATTGTGATTATTGATACTGATTCACCTAGTCGCGATACGTTAGAGAATATTTGCGTGATGACCATGCATGACCCTCGGCCGATTATGATGTTCACGCACGATGGTGATAAAGAACAGATTAAGTTGGCAACGCAAGCTGGTGTGTGTGCGTACGTGGTAGGTAGTATACCGAATGAGCGGTTACAGCCAGTGATTGATGCCGCAGTAGCGCGTTTTGATGAGTTTAAGCATTTGCGCACAGCGTTAAACGAGGCAAATATCAAGTTAAGTGAGCGTAAGGTCATTGAGCGTGCAAAAGGCTTATTGATGAAACAAAGAAAAATTGATGAAGATGAGGCTTATAGCATGTTGCGCACAATGGCAATGCAAAAGAACATGCGTATGGGTACATTAGCAAAACAAATTGTTCAGGCAGCAGAGTTGTTGCTTTCATAAAGTAGATTTTAATGCGTTGTATGTCAGTCTAAAGGTGGGCTGAAATACAAAGTTAGCACCAAACTAGAGCCAAAGTAGGCTCGTGTGAAAATGCAGTACAAGGCAAAGGCGTCTTGATAAGAACTAAATCCTGATTGGAATTAGCTTCTTGTCAGACGCCTTTTTTGTTGCCTAGCGTAATTGAATTTTAAGTTTTCATGTAATGAGTTTTTATAAATTTTGATTGATTTTAAGGAGATAAGTATGAGCAGTAATGACAGTACATCTGATAAAAGTCTTGAAAAAGCAACGAGTGGTACATTAAATAGCAGCCGACGTGATTTCTTTCGCAATACTGCGGCTGGCGCTTTTGGTGCGGCAGCATTGATGGGTATTGTGCCTAACGCAATTAAAACTAATGCTTGGGCAGCAGGTTCTGATGCGCCTGAGATTACTGAGGTAAAGATAGGTTTTATTCCACTGACTGACTGTGCGCCAATTGTAGTCGCAGCTCAAATGGGTTTTGATAAAAAGTATGGCATCAAGATTATTCCTTCAAAAGAGGCTTCTTGGGCTGCAGTGCGCGATAAAGTTGCTAATGGTGAGTTGCAAGCAGCGCATATTTTATACGGCATGGTTTATGGCGTGCAATTAGGTATTGGCGGTCAGCAAAAAGACATGGCAGTGCTGATGAGCTTAAATCGCAACGGTCAAGGGATATCTCTTTCTAACCAATTGAAAGAAAAAGGTGTTAAAGACGGCAGAAGCCTTAAACGCTTACTGGATAACGAAAACCGCGACTACACTTTTGCACAGACGTTTCCGACTGGCACGCATGCAATGTGGCTTAACTATTGGCTTGCAGCCAATGGTATTGACCCAGTCAAAGATGTTAAAAACATTGTAGTACCTCCACCACAAATGGTTGCCAATATGCGCATCGGCAATATGGATGGCTTCTGTGTTGGTGAGCCATGGAATGCACGTGCGATTTACGACAAGGTCGGTTTCAGTGTCGCTACATCACAAGATATTTGGGTAGATCATCCAGAGAAAGTATTGGGTACGACCGCGGAATTTGTTGCGAAACATCCAAATACATCTCGCGCCATGATTATGGCCGTATTGGAAGCATGCCGATATATCGAAGCAACAGAGAACCGGGTGAAAGTTGCTAAGTTAATTGC
>DAIDAH010000158.1 GCA_027310735.1 Methylotenera sp.
CCCCCACAGACTACGACCCTGAAACTAATTATTTCAACACTCGTTCTATAGAGTTGGTGATTCAAGATGTGATGGCAATCAATCCGCGTGCGATTATGGTTATAAAATCAACCGTACCTGTGGGCTATACAGTTAAGGCTCGTGAGCAATTCAATTGTGATAATCTTATTTTTTCACCTGAATTTTTGCGTGAAGGTCGTGCTCTGCATGACAATCTGCATCCATCTCGCATTGTTATTGGCGAGCGTTCAGAGCGGGCCGAAATTTTTGCTAAATTGCTCCAACAAGGTGCAGTTAAGCAAGACATTGAAGTTTTGTATACGGATAGCACTGAGGCTGAGGCTGTCAAGTTATTTGCCAACACGTATCTCGCGATGCGTGTGGCTTTCTTTAATGAATTAGACACCTACGCAGCTTCGCATGGGCTAGATACTAAGCAGATTATTCAGGGTGTCAGTCTTGATCCTCGTATTGGTGATCATTACAACAATCCATCTTTCGGCTATGGCGGCTACTGTCTGCCAAAAGATACTAAGCAATTGTTAGCTAATTATCAGGATGTTCCACAGAATCTAATCCACGCAATTGTGGATGCAAATACTACACGTAAAGACTTTATAGCTGACAGTATTGTTAAGCGCAGTCCAAAAGTGGTTGGTATCTATCGCCTTATCATGAAGGCCGGATCTGACAATTTTAGAGCCTCTAGTATCCAAGGTATTATGAAGCGTATCAAAGCCAAGGGCATCGAAGTGATTGTTTATGAACCCGTTCTCAAAGATTCTGAGTTTTTTAATTCTAGAGTGGTGAATGATCTTGAGCAATTTAAGCAACAGGCTGATGTTATTGTCGCTAATCGTATTACTGATGATATACGTGATGTCTCAGATAAAACTTATAGTCGGGATTTGTTTGGAAGTGATTAATAAAACCATGTTAATTAATTTCACAATTACGAGAAAGGCGAAGCATCATTATCTATGACTAACCAGCCTGTCATCCAGCTTTTAAAGCGTCTTTGGCGTCACATCAGCCCACGTCGTCGTGGGCAGTTTGGGCTATTGTTGGTATTGATATTACTTGCTTCGTTTGCAGAGATTCTTACCATTGGTGCAGTATTGCCATTTCTTGGTGTATTAACTGCGCCAGAGCGAATTTTTTCGCATCCCTTAGCGCGACCTATTATTCATGCTTTGGGTTTAACCGAGCCATCGCAGCTTTTGTTGCCACTAACGATAATATTTGTAATGGCGGCGATTATCGCTGGCGCTATGCGGTTGTTGCTACTTTGGAGTAGCACGCGACTAACTTTTGCAGCTGGTGCTGATCTCAGCATAAGCATCTACCGCCGGACGCTGTACCAGCCTTATTCAGTGCATTGTATACGAAATAGTAGCGTGGTTATAGACGGGATTTCAAGCAAGGCCAGCAACGCTATAGGTGCGATTAATAACACTCTTACAATTATAAGTTCTGCTGTAATGATGACTGCTGTACTTATTGTACTATTGTCTGTTAATCCAGCTATCGCGCTTTCAACTTTTGGTGGGTTTGGATTAATTTATGCTTTAATTATCAAGTTTAATTTTAAGCGTGTGTTGGCCGATAGCAAGCAAATCGCAAGCGAATCTACTCATGTGATTAAAGTGTTGCAAGAAGGCCTAGGAGGCATTCGCGATGTGCTTGTCGATGGCAGTCAAGAAGTATACTGTCAAATTTATCACAAGGCCAATCTTAGGTTACGGTATGCCCAAGGGCGTAATGTATTTATTTCAGCCAGTCCACGTTATGTCATGGAGGCTTTAGGAATAGTGCTGATTGCTATGTTGGCCTATTTACTAGGACAGCAGACTGATGGCATAATCAAAGCCATTCCATCTCTTGGCGCATTAGTTCTCGGCTCGCAGCGCTTGTTGCCAGTATTGCAGCAGGCATACGGAGCTTGGACGAACATTAAAGGTTATCAGGTCTCACTACAAGATATTCTCGAGTTGCTTGATCAACCATTACCCGAATTCGCCAATCAATCAGTCATTCAGCAGCTGTCATTCAAATACAATATTAGCTTCAGACAATTAGATTTTCGTTACAGTTCGCAGACACCCTATGTTCTAAAGCATATTAACTTGACCATCGATAAAGGCAGTCGCGTGGGTTTTATCGGCACTACAGGTAGTGGGAAAAGTACTTTGATTGATGTGGTTATGGGTTTATTGCCGCCTACGGATGGAGTGCTGGAAGTTGATGGGCAATCTATTTCACCTAGCAATAGCCGCGCTTGGCAAACTCATATTGCTCATGTGCCACAAGCTATTTTTCTTGCTGATAGTAGTATTGAAGAAAACATTGCCTTTGGTGTTCCTAAAGATCAAATTGACCTTCAGCGTGTTCGACAAGCTGCACAACAAGCTCAAATTGCCGACAGCATCGAAAGCTGGCCCATGCAATATCAAACCTTTGTTGGTGAACGAGGTATCCGTCTTTCTGGCGGCCAACGCCAGCGAATAGGTATTGCCCGTGCGCTTTACAAGCAAGCCGATGTCATCATTTTTGATGAAGCCACCAGTGCCTTGGATAGTGAAACTGAGCAGGCAATTATGCACGCTATCGAAGGTCTGGGTGATAGTCTTACAATACTAATTATTGCTCACCGCCTAAGTACGCTGAGCAATTGCTCAAAAATAGTCGAGTTGCGCAATGGCGGTATCAACCGAATTGGTACTTATCAAGAGATAGTGACTCTAACTGCATGATTTTTATAAATAACTAAAGAAATAAATTACTATGTTAAATGACTCGGCAATTCTCATTACCGGTGGTACAGGCTCATTTGGTCATACATTTGTGCCCATGACATTAGCCAAATACAATCCCCGCCGTTTGGTTATATACTCTCGCGATGAAATGAAGCAGTGGGAAATGGCAAAGCTCTACGCAGGTGATGACCGTATACGTTTTTTTATCGGAGATGTTAGAGATAAGGATCGTCTGTCCCGTGCGCTGGATGGTATTGATTATGTTGTGCATGCAGCAGCAACCAAAATTGTACCTACAGCCGAATATAACCCTTTTGAATGTGTTAAGACTAATGTAATTGGTGCCATGAATTTAATTGATGCCTGCATAGATCGAGGCATTAAACGTGTGGTTGCACTTTCAACTGATAAAGCAAGTAGTCCTGCCAATCTATATGGCGCGACAAAGTTAGCATCTGACAAACTTTTTGTGGCTGGAAATTCATATGCTGGATCGCATGACACTCGTTTCGGTGTGGTTCGTTATGGTAATGTTATGGGCTCTCGTGGCTCGGTCATACCTTTTTTTCTCACGCTGGCAGATAAGGGAGTGTTACCCATTACTGATACGCGTATGACTCGCTTCATGATTACATTGGAGGAGGGAGTAGAGCTTGTTTGGCATGCATTTGAAGATATGGTGGGTGGTGAAATTTATGTTAAAAAGATACCTTCTATGAAGGTAACAGATGTAGCACTTGCAAGCGTTCCAAATGCTAAACAAGAAGTTGTTGGCATTCGACCTGGTGAGAAACTTCATGAGCAAATGATAGGAACAGAAGATGCACTTTATACCTATGAGTATCCAGAACACTTCAAAATATTGCCAGCGATAAATAGTTGGAGTGATGATCCAAATCGAATCAAGGATGGTAAAAAGGTTGATGAGAACTTTACTTACTGTTCAGACAATAACCCTGAGTGGATGAGTGTCGAAACTTTGCAGGCATGGATTGCCCAGAATCGGCAAAAAGTTGGAAAAATATGACGGTCATGATTCCTTACGGTCGGCAGGATATTTCAGAGTCCGACATACAGGCGGTTGTGGACGTCTTGCGTTCAGACTACCTGACGCAGGGCCCAGTAGTTCCTGCTTTTGAAAAGAGTGTTGCGGACTATTGTGATGTTCAACACGCCATTGCTGTGAACAGTGCAACGAGTGCGCTGCATATTGCTTGTTTGGCATTGGGAGTTGGCTCCGGCGACATCATCTGGACTACCCCACTCACCTTTGTGGCAAGTGCAAACTGTGCGCTGTATTGTGGAGCTATGATTGATTTTGTGGACATTGATCCGTTGACCTACAATATTAGTCTAGAACGTTTGGCAGAAAAGCTTGCGTTAGCAGCAAAGACCGGTAATCTACCTAAGGTCGTGATCCCCGTACATCTATGCGGACAACCATGCAATATGGCAGGTATTCATGCGCTTGGTCTGCAATACGGCTTCAAAATCATTGAGGATGCCTCGCATGCCATCGGCGGTCGCTATAGAGGTAATGAGGTGATAGGGAACTGTCGTTACAGCGATATTACTGTATTTAGTTTTCATCCGGTCAAAATTATCACTACGGCCGAAGGTGGTATGTCTACGACCAATGATGTCTCTTTGGCCAAGCGTATGCAACTGCTCCGAAGTCATGGTATTACCCGTGATGTTAACGAGATGACCCATGAGCCAGATGGCCCTTGGTATTATCAACAAATAGATCTCGGCTACAATTATCGTATGACTGAATTGCAGGCGGCGTTAGGCCTAAGCCAAATGCAACGTCTAGACGAGTTTGTCAGCAAACGTCATGTTATTGCTCGACGATATGATCAGCTTTTTGCAAACCTGCCAATAGTCACGCCTTGGCAGCACTCCGATAGTTATTCGGGATGGCATCTGTATGTGGTTCGCCTGAAACTGAAGGAGGTAGGTAAAACACATCTTCAGGTGTTTAAAGCATTGCGTGCTGCAGGTATTGGCGTGAATTTGCATTATATTCCAGTATATTTACAGCCCTACTATGAAGGTTTAGGATTCAAGATGGGGTATTGTCCAGAGGCTGAGCTGTACTATGCTGAAGCGATTAGTTTGCCTATGTATCCAGGTTTGACAGAAGAGCAGCAAAACCACGTAGTGAAAGCATTGGCTGAGGCAATTCGATGATGCGGCTTGCGCTCGGCACAGTTCAATTCGGTTTACCCTACGGGATTGCCAATCAAGATGGACAAGTAAGTCGCGTTGTTGCAAAAGACATGTTGCAATATGCCGTAGCTAATGGCATTGACACACTTGATACTGCTATCGCTTACGGTGATAGCGAAGCTTGCTTGGGTGAAATAGGGTGTAAAGATTTTAAGTTGGTGACGAAGTTACCTGCGGTTCCTGATAAATGTAATGATATAACTAAATGGGTTAGTGAGCAGGTTTCGGCATCACTAGGCCGAATGGGTGTAAATTCGGTGTATGGTTTGCTTCTGCATCGATCTGAACAGCTTCTCGGGCCGGATGGTAAGTTGATTTTTAAGGTCTTGCAGAACTTAAGAGCAACCGGACAGGTTCAAAAAATAGGAGTTTCCATTTATGCGCCTAGTGAACTGGATGCGCTAACTCAATACAGATTTGATTTAGTGCAGGCGCCGTTTAATTTGATAGATCGTCGTCTATTAACATCTGGATGGTTGCAACGACTAAAACAAGAAGGCGTAGAGATCCACACACGATCAGCATTTTTACAAGGCTTATTGTTAATGTCACGAACGGCTATGCCTGCAAAGTTCGCGCCATGGGCGGGAATTTGGGGTAAGTGGTATGAGTGGCTTGATAATCATTCGCTGACTGCTGTTGAAGCAACGCTGGCATACCCGCTTGCTTTCCCAGAGATTGATCGCGTTGTCATCGGAGCTGATAGCAAGCATCAACTGGAACAGATCGTTTGTGCGGTGCGTGGGAGTAGTACTCCGAAAGACTTACCCGATTTGCATAGCGATGATGAAAATTTAACTAATCCTGCATATTGGTCAAAATTATGAAAATTGTTGCATTAGTACAAGCGCGTATGGGCTCTACCCGATTGCCCAATAAGGTTATGAAGCCGATTGGTGGCATCCCCATGATTGAATTACTACTCTCTCGTTTATCAAGAGCACAAGAAATTGATCAAATTATAGTGGCTACTTCGGTTGATGAGAGAAATCTGCCATTGGTCAAGCATGTGCAAAAGCTAGGTTATGCCTGTGAACAGGGTAGCGAAAATGATGTATTAGACCGCTATGTACAGGCCGCAAAAAAACACCAAGCCGATGTGGTGTTGCGCATTACTGGCGATTGCCCACTAGTAGATTCAGAACTAGTAGATGAGGCTGTCCGAGCTTTTAAAGCTGCAGGAGTAGACTATTTCAGTAATGTTGTTCCGCCAACCTATCCTGATGGACTGGATATCGAAGTCTTTACTATTGAAGCGCTGGAGCGAGCCGGTCAAGAAACCACCGACCCATTTGACAGAGAGCACGTCACGCCTTATCTGCGCAAACCCGG
>DAIDAH010000159.1 GCA_027310735.1 Methylotenera sp.
GCTAACGTAAGACTTAGCACTTCACGACGAGCGGCGAAGACTTGTTCTTGAGTCAGCAAAATACTTGGAAATGGTAGTTCGCGCTCTTCTTTGGCCTCACGTCTGGAAAGCGCCATGATGCGCAATGTAGTTGCACGGTCAGGATAATCTACTAGTGTATGCAGCATGAATCTGTCTAGTTGCGCTTCTGGCAAAGGGTAAGTGCCTTCATGTTCAATTGGGTTTTGAGTAGCCATGACTAAAAACAGGTGTGGTAGCAGGTAAGTAGTGCTACCCACGCTGATCTGATGTTCTGCCATAGCTTCCAGCAAGGCAGATTGAACCTTGGCAGGCGCGCGGTTGATTTCATCGGCTAGAATCAGGTTGTGGAATAGTGGCCCGCGCTGAAAGTGAAAGCCGCCTTCTTCAGGACGGTAAATGTCTGAGCCGGTAAGGTCAGCTGGGAGCATGTCTGGCGTAAACTGCACGCGCTGGAAGTCGCATTCGATGCCGTGCGCCAAGGCCTTGATCGCGCGGGTTTTGGCTAGACCTGGCGGACCTTCTACCAGCAGATGGCCATCTGCCAGCAGTGCCAGAAGCAGGCGTTCCACCAGATTTTCTTGCCCTAGTATTTGTTCGTTGAGATAAGTGCGCAGTTCGTTAAAAGCCGCAAGCACCTTGTTTGTGTTGAGAGTAGTACTAACATCCATCGTGAGTCCTTTCTTTCTATTTTTCTCTTGTGGCATACAGAAAGAAAAATACCAGAAAAGTTCCCAGTTAAATTGTTAGTGAGTGTGTTTTATTCGGTGGGTAAATATTAAATGAACAAAGTCGTTCAATGACCGCATGATGAATCATTGTTAGGTTATATGAATCGGTTCCTGATTTTCTTCTAGGCACACTGATTTCGTCATCCTCAGCCGGCGAGAATGACGAATTTCTTACGTTTATTTCTTTTTGCCAAACATGTTTTCGACCCAGCCACCAACTTTGGCACCGACTGATGTGCCTACGCCAGGTCCCATGATAGCGGTGCCTACTACTGCGCCGGTGATTGTTCCACCAGTAGGGTATAGCATTGGTGAGTCGATTGTTCCAGTCACATTCAGTGGCACTTGGGTGCTAACGCCTAGTGCTTTTACCTGTGCATTGATGCGGCCTGAAAGTTCTTTTTTATCTGAAATGTTTACATCACCATCGACTCCCAAGGTGTCGGCTGAGATTTTAAGCTGGGTGAAATCATAACCACTGTGCGCCATTACAAGATGTCCTGATAGCTCGTCGAAACGCGTTTCTCCACCAGTTGTTTCTTTTTTAACCAGATTGGTTGCGGCTTTCTTAATATCCACACCGTAGAGCACGCCGTTTTGCACGTTGAACAGTGTTTCCAGATGCAGGGCACTCATCAGTTGCCCTGCTGAAGTAGCCGATGCAGAAAAAACAGGCTTGGCATTGAGTAGGCCACTGACATGGGTTGAAGACGATAGCATTGAGGCAATTTTCTGCATTTCGACCTTGTGAATATCAAGGTTTCCGTTGATTTGTAAACCCTTCTGCCAGTCGACACTCATTTTACCTTTAGCCGTGCCGCCATATAGCGTGGCATTTATTTCGTTAAAGTTGGCATCTTGGAGCGTTGCAATACCCTTAATACTTAACTCGTCGAATACTATTTTCGGCCCGATAGGCAACGTCCATTTTTTTGCGTTTATATCAATCCGATAGTTTGACTGGTCAGGCTCAGCGAGTATCTTGAGCTTGTTGTCTAACGTGGTGATGGATGCGTCTTTCAGCTTGCTTTCGCTATTCAGGTTTACATGTGCATCAAACGGCCCAAAACTCATCTTACCGGACGTGACCTGCGCGTTAGTTAATACAATGCTATCCAGCCGAATTTGTGGTAGCTGATTTGCTGGCGTTGGTGCTTCAGATTTACTCCATTCTGGGATTTTATCAATGGCCTGTTGAGGTAATGCCAGTGCGTCAATCTCAATACGCTTAATGATAATAGATGCTTTACGTGACGAGATAAAATCCGGCGTGACAACGATTTTTCCTATGTGCAAATCCTTGGTTTTTTCGAGTGTGATTCCCTCGATTGTGATATGCGGCGTAGGTAATAAAGAGAATGCGATACTTTTGATGGACACAGGTTCTTTGAGTTTTTTTGAAGCGGCAGCCTCAATCTGCGGAATGTAATCGTCCAGCGTAATGAAAAATGGCAGTATTACTGCGATAGCAAGTAGTAGGCCGATTAAAAGTAATGTTTTTTTAAACCATTTCATGGTGTGATCATTTCCAGCCGTGAGTAAAAGAGTTGCCTTTATTACTGATAAACCGTTGTCAGTTGCGTTAAAGCCATTTCATTATTTTAACTGTATGGCAGTCTATATGTAACCGCGCGTTTAGATTTTTCATTAAATTGGAAGCTTCAAGGTATCAGATATTCATTTTATGCACCTAAATGAGGAGGCTTACATTAAGTTTGTGGCATGTTATTTTAACTTTCAGCACTGAT
The DNA here is from genome assembly GCA_027310735.1 of Methylotenera sp. Lineage (GTDB taxonomy): Bacteria > Pseudomonadota > Gammaproteobacteria > Burkholderiales > Methylophilaceae > Methylotenera. Next base: position 2,498 of record DAIDAH010000159.1, read on the forward strand.
TACAAGCTTAATTTTTTAGTTGCGCACCAAATGAGAGCGCCATTTCATTGAATGATGAAGGTTCTTGATATCCAGTTTCCATAAAAAGTTACTTGAGTGACCCTAGAAAGTTTGTGGAATATAGGGTTTAAGCCAAATCGCCAAGAGTTGGCATGAGGCTTGCAGGTAATAATCATTATGGCCTCTATTGATTATCAAAATAAATTACTGACCGCATTTGATGAGTCTTTTGATTCATTAAATGGCGTCAGGCAAGTTTACTCACCTTATGCTAACTGGCTGGCAGGAAAAGACTTCTCGCAGCTTACGCAAAAATCGCGTGATGCAGAGTTGTTGTTTCGCCGCGTTGGTATTACGTTCGCCGTATACGGCGAGGAAGAGGGTGGCGAGCGCTTGATCCCATTCGATATTGTCCCGCGAATTTTAGCGGCTAGCGAGTGGAAAAAACTGTCGGATGGTGCTTGTCAGCGAGTGCGGGCCCTCAATATGTTTTTGAATGATTTGTACCATGGGCAAGACATTATCAAAGCGGGCATCGTGCCGGAAAGCATACTCACCAACGAGATGTATCGGCCAGAGATGCAGGGTGTAGATGTGCCGGGTGGCGTATATGCCCATATTGCCGGCATCGACATTGTGCGTACCGCTGCAGATACCTTCTACGTGCTGGAAGATAACTTGCGTACACCATCTGGTGTTTCTTACATGCTGGAAAATCGGCGCATGATGATGCGGCTGTTTCCAGACCTGTTCCGTCAATATCCAATCTCTCCCGTTGAGCATTACCCGCAATTGTTGCTGGAAAACCTGCGCGCCGTTGCACCGCGAGGTGTGACCGATCCAACTGTGGTGTTGATGACGCCGGGTGCTTATAACAGTGCTTACTTTGAGCATGCTTTCTTAGCACAACAAATGGGTATTGAGCTGGTCGAAGGGCGCGATATGTTCGTGAAGGGCAATGCCGTATTCATGCGCACAACTGAAGGGCCGAAGCGCGTGGATGTGATTTATCGTCGAATAGACGATGACTTTATTGATCCACTGGCATTTAGAAAAGACTCCATGCTAGGCGTGCCGGGGCTTGTTTCGGTGTATCGCAATGGCGGTGTGGCACTGGCTAATGCCATTGGCACAGGTGTGGCGGACGATAAATCCACTTATATTTTCGTGCCGGAAATGATTCGCTTTTATTTAGGGGAGGAGCCGATTTTGTCTAATGTACCTACTTATAAGCTCGGTGTTGAAGAGGATAGAAAGTACGTGCTAGCGCATTTGGAAGAATTGGTCGTGAAAGAGGTGCAAGGCTCAGGCGGTTACGGCATGTTGGTGGGTCCAACCTCAAGCAAGGCGCAGATTGAGGAGTTCCGTTTACGTATTTTAGCCAACCCTAGCAATTACATTGCACAGCCTACACTGGCACTGTCTACTTGCCCAACTCTGGTGGAACAAGGCGTAGCACCAAGGCATGTGGATTTGCGTCCTTATGTGCTGACAGGCAAAACAACGACAGTCGTGCCGGGGGCATTGTGTCGTGTTGCTATGAATGAAGGCTCATTAGTGGTGAACTCATCGCAAGGTGGCGGCACGAAAGATACGTGGGTGCTGCAATGTTAAGCCGTACCGCCGATCACCTTTACTGGATGGCACGTTATATCGAACGTGCAGAAAATATGGCACGCAGGCTTGATGTCACTTATCGCATGTCGTTAGTCCAAAATGCTGCACAAAGTGAGGCCGCGTTATGGGTTCCGCTGTTGCATATATCCGATACTGTGGATGATTTTAATGAGGCCTACGATGAAGTGACTGCCGGCAATGTGATTCACTATATTGCGCTGGATGAACGTAATCTTTCCAGTATTTACAGCTGCTTACGTGCCGCACGAGAAAATGCACATGCTGTGCGAGTGGCCATGTCGTTGGAAATGTGGGAAAACATTAATAGTTTGTGGCTGGAATTTCAGCAAATGGATAAGTCACTCATGCTGGATAGTGGTTTGACGGAGTTTTGCGACTGGGTGAAATCTCGTTCGCATCTGTTCCGTGGTGTGACTTATGGCACGATGCTACGTGATGACGGCTTCTGGTTCACGCGTTTGGGAGGATTCATTGAGCGTGCAGATGATATGGCGCGTTTGCTAGATGTGAAGTATCACCTGCTATTACCTTCAGCGAATGATGTGGGCGGTGCGGTTGACTATTATGAGTGGAGCGCACTGTTACGTTCGGCAAGTGCTTATTTAGCCTATTTGAAAGTGTACCGAGATGCTGTGACGCCATTACGGGTGGCTGAGCTTTTGGTATTGCGCCAAGATATGCCGCGTTCGTTGCATGCCTGTATGGATGAACTCACAAATATTCTTGGGCAACTAAGCGGTAATGCTGGCAGTGAATGCATCCGTTTAGCCGGTGAAATGCACTCAAGCTTACATTATGGACGTATCGAGGATGTTTTCCGTGGCGGTTTACATGAGTTTCTGGAATCGTTCTTGCGACACAACAATCGTTTAGGTATAGAGATTCAGCGCACTTATCTTAATGTGCCGATTAATACTTCTGGGCTGGATGACTCTGGGGTTGATGATGATTTGAGTGCAACAGGGTTTGATACGCTTGAGCCCTTGCTTATTCAAAGCCAAAGCTAGTGGTACATGACCTAGTGATACATGACATAGTGACGTGTGTATCTAACTAAAACTAGTTTATTAAAAACAGTTCAGAGGTGAAGTTAAACATTCCAAAGTAAGTCAAAAGAGAGGGTTATGATGAAGCTCAATATAGAACACCGTACCAGCTACACATTCAATAAGCCCATTGGATATACCATTCAGGAGTTGCGCCTGACACCGCAAGATGGCTTTGGACAGCGCGTCAAGAATTGGCACGTCAAAGCGAGCGGGCGTGCATCATCGCACACGGATGCTTATGGCAATATTTCGCATACATTGGTGATGGATGCGCCGCATCAAGAGGTTTTGATTATAGCCAGCGGCGAGGTAGAAACGGACCTTGATCTGCCGCCGAACTCGGATCACTTGGCATTGCCAGTATATTTGCGCAACACAGCCCTCACTCAGTCCAATGCGCAAATAAGCGCTTTTGCAGCCAGCTTTGTCGTGCAAGGAAAAACGGCGGATAAATCCGTACTGTTGTCAATGATGCATAGCCTTGTGCAAAGTGTACAGTTCGTTAAAGTCAGCGAAGAAAACCAGCAGTCAGCCATTGAAACATTCACTGCCGGACAAGGCTTAAGTCAGGGCATGGCGCATGTGTTTATCGCTTGTTGTCGTGCGCTGAAAGTTCCGGCTAGATTTGTGCATGGCTATTGTTTCAACCCGATCACCAACCAGATTGAAAGCCATAGTTGGGCTGATGCATGGCTTATCGAGCAAGGTTGGCAAAGCTTTGATGTTGCCAACAATACTGAGTCAAATGGTATTCATGTGCGGCTGGCGACAGGTCTTGATTACCGCGACGCCTGCCCAATCAGCAGCGCTATGAGCCAAAATGAGTCGTCCACTTCGTTTCGTGTGCTGGTGCACAGTATGGAACAATCACAGCAATAATTTTGGATAGACTATGAACTCACTGATTCATCCCAAGCTCGGCGACAAGGAAAATTCACCTTGGTTTGACGAGTTTTTGGTTCGCTTGCTTGAAGACCGAGACCGTGTTGGCTTGACTGACATGATTCGCGAAATTGATGCCATGATGATTACTGTAGAGCCCGGCTGTTCAGTGGCTTATATCAGTGAATTGG
>DAIDAH010000015.1 GCA_027310735.1 Methylotenera sp.
TTAACTGCTAAAATAATCGCATGTTCGACCCGAAGCCTATATTAAGGAATTTACCTAATCTGCCTGGCGTGTATCGCATGATGAATGCGGCGGATGAGGTGATTTATGTGGGTAAAGCCAAAGACCTTAAAAAGCGCGTTTCATCTTATTTCATTAAGACCTTAGCGAGTCCGCGTACTCGTATGATGGTTAGTAATGTTGTCAAAATCGAGACCACGGTAACACGCAGTGAAGCTGAGGCGTTGTTGCTTGAAAATAATCTTATCAAAGGCTTAATGCCGCGTTATAACGTGTTGTTCAGGGATGATAAGTCTTATCCATACATTACGTTAACGGGTGATGAGTATCCTCGATTGGCCTTTCACCGTGGCTCACAACGTAAAGGAAACCAGTATTTCGGACCTTTTCCCAATTCGCTGGCGGTGCGTGAGAGCATCCAGTTATTGCAGAAAGTATTTAAGTTGCGAACTTGTGAGAATACTGTGTTTGCAAACCGTAGCCGTCCATGCCTGCAACATCAGATCGAGCGTTGTACCGCACCGTGCGTAGGCTTGATTTCAGATGCAGACTACCGTAGCGATGTGCACCAAGCTGCGATGTTTTTACAGGGTAAAACCAATGAGGTGATTGATGCGATTGCTGAGCAGATGAACGCAGCTGCTGCCAATCAGGAATATGAGATGGCAGCGGTGTTTAGAAATCGTATGCAAGCCCTGCGTCAAGTTCAGGCTAAACAGTTTGTAAGCGACTTTAATGTTTCCGATGCCGATGTGATTGCCTGCGCCGAGCTACAGGGACAGCATTGTATTAATCTGGTAATGATTCGAGGTGGCCGTCATTTAGGTGACAGAAGTTATATGCCCAAAAATACCGATGGTGAAACCTTGGAAAATAGTGTGGAAGCATTTTTAGCGCAGCATTATGTGGCTCAGAATACGCCCCCACTGATTGTGACCGGCATTAAAATTGAGACAGAAGTCATTGAAGAAGTACTGAGCGAGCAGGCTGGGCGTAAAGTAAAAATCAACACTAATGCGATTGGTGACAAACGTGTGTGGTTGAAAATGGCACAAACCAATGCTGAACTGGCATTAAGTCAGCGTGCGGCAACTTCTGCAAACCAAACGGCTAAGTTGTTGGCACTGCGCGAGGCGCTACATTTGCCTGATAGTACAGAGCGTATTGAATGTTTCGATATCAGCCATACCATGGGTGAGGCTACGGTGGGTAGTTGCGTAGTGTTTGACCGTGGTGATATGCAAAATAGCGAGTATCGCCGCTATAACGTGTCAGGTATCACGCCGGGCGATGATTATGCTGCAATGCGCGATGTACTTACGCGTCGGTATAAAAAAGTAGCGGCAGGCGAGGGGGTGCGTCCTGACCTAATATTTATCGATGGTGGTAAAGGTCAGCTTGGCATTGCGGTTGAAGTGATGGCTGAGGTTGGTCTGGATGATATTTTGTTGGTTGGCATTGCTAAAGGTGAAGAGCGTCGGCCCGGCTTGGAAACAATGATCTTTTCTGATACCGGCGAAATGCTTAATTTGGAAAAAGATAACAAAGGCTTGCACCTGTTGCAACAAATTCGTGATGAAGCACATCGTTTTGCAATTACAGGACATCGCGCCAAGCGCGCCAAGGCACGGATGCATTCTAGCTTAGAGGATATTGAGGGGATAGGTGCTAAAAGACGTAAAGCATTGCTGACGCGCTTTGGTGGCCTAGATGGCGTAAAGAGTGCTAGTATTGATGAAATTGCCAATGTTGAAGGTATTAGCCTTAATTTGGCAGAAAAAATTTACGGAGAGCTGCATTAAATGACCTGCAATGTTCCCACCATGCTGACATGGTTGCGTATTTTGTTGATTCCAGTATTTGTGGGCGTTTTCTATTTGCCAATTGATCCACAGCAACTAGGTGCAATCCCTGCGCACTGGGTGAACATTACGGCGACTACGATTTTCGCGATTGCAGCGATTACAGATTGGCTGGATGGCTATTTGGCGCGTAGGCTTAATCAAACGTCAGCATTTGGCGCATTCTTAGACCCTGTGGCAGACAAGTTGATGGTTGCTGCAGCGTTAATTGTGCTGGTTGAGTTTGAGCGGGTCGGAGCCATCATTGCATTGATTATTATTGGTCGTGAAATTGCAATTAGTGCCTTGCGTGAATGGATGGCTGGAGAAGGTCAGCGTAGTAGCGTTGGTGTTGCCATGATCGGTAAAATTAAAACAGCTGTGCAAATGATTGCGATATTGTTTTTGCTGTATTGGGATAATGTTCATCTGGCGAGCATGGGTATATTGCAAACCAAATTAATCGGTCACATTCTAATTGCGATAGCTGCTTTTTTGACTTTGCTATCAATGGCTTACTATCTGAAAGCAGCGCTACCTAAGATAAGAGCCAAATAAAATATAGCTTAGAGCGTCATTGTAGTCTTGACGACTTTCAGAAAATCGCTATAATGGCGCCTGTCTTAACGCGGGAATAGCTCAGCTGGTAGAGCGCAACCTTGCCAAGGTTGAGGTCGCGAGTTCGAGCCTCGTTTCCCGCTCCATATTTTAGTTTAACAAGCATGTAAGTCTTGTTTGTTAAATGGCATCAAACGGCGAATGCATTCATGCTTTCGCCGTTTTAGTTTTAGCTAGTGGTTTAGCAAATGATGGCGCGATAGCAAAGCGGTTATGCCGCGGCCTGCAAAGCCGTTTAGACCAGTTCGACTCTGGTTCGCGCCTCCATATTCACAGTCCCCATGTCCCATTTATCTTGTTCTACTAATGAGTTACTTATATCGGCTATGGTATTAATCGCTTAATACTGAACTACTGGTAAGGAATAGATAAGCGTAAGACCGTTGCATAATCCCATCCACTCAGAAGAGTCGATGGGATTTTTATTGGTTTAAATAATGATTGACTACGTGTTTGCACGGATTTACCTAACAGTGTTAGGTCATTAAATTAATAACGAAGATGGCACATGCCAAGCAACGCATAGTTGTCTAATCTTCCCCGAGGTTAGTGCCATCGTCTTTTTTTAATAATACGAACATAAGCAGAGATAATGCTGCATTAAAAAACAATAAGGGTTTGCTTGAGTCTGAGAGTGGAGTGATGTGCGATATCAATGATGTGAGAGAATATGACAGGTGCTCAGGTATCGCAGAGTGCGCTTACTATAAAACCCAAGTGCAAAGTTTTGGGTCTGGATATGAAATTCAAGACTGGCTGAATGCTAAAGCTAAGTTAGATGAATAAGACAGATATTGCTTTTTGTTTATCTAATAAGAATCATTAAACATTGAAGTTTATAAAGTATTAACGGAAGTTCTTTACAAAACTAAAGCGGCTCCTAATTACTAGAAATTCTTATTATTAGTTCAATGATTGATACTGCTTAAGAAATATTTTAATAGGATGCCATGATGCCAATTGCAGATATATACACCCGTAAAGTGACTATTTCTAGACTTGAGGACGGTATTTTTCCTATAGGCAAATCAATACGTGCAATTCATGTTGGTACTGTTAAGGATAGGGCTGAAAAAGCAATGAACCTTACCGAGGTCAACATCAGTATTTATGAGACTGTGCGATTTATATGTGTTGAGCATGTGCAGGATATTCCAGCGGCAAACGATAACGCGGAGCTCACTAGTATTAATATCATTACTTTAGCAAGCCTGATGGCGGAACTTGCTAAAGAACTTCATTTACTTGTCGAATTGATCGCGCAGGAGCAGAAAAATACAAGGTTATGATTATTAGGTGCCGGATTATTGGTGATAATTGGAGTAGAGCCATGCAAATTCCATTACAAATTACTATTCGTAATATGCGAAATTCTGAAGCAATAGAAACTTATATTCGAGAAAAAACCCAAAAACTGAATGATTTTTTTGCACACATCATTTCATGCCGAGTGGTCGTGGAAATACCGCATAAGCACCATAATCAAGGCAAGCAGTTTAATGTGCGTATTGATCTTGGCGTGCCAGGTAACGAACTTGTCGTTAATCGTGATCATCATGAAGATGTGTATGTTGCTTTGCGTGATGCGTTTGATGCCACTAAGCGCCAACTAGAAGATTATGTTCATCGCTTGCACCGTGAAACTAAAATGCATGCGCCAGAATCTATAGGTCACATCGTGCGAATTAACCAGAAGGAAGGGTTTGGGTTCATCACAGGGCCAGATGGCACGGAGCTTTATTTTAATCGTGACAATGTAGTTAGCCCAAGTTTTGAACGTCTTAAGGTTGGAGATGAAGTTAAATTTATTGAAGAAACTACTGTAGAAAGACCTCAAGCAAAGCGCGTCAGTGTTGGTAATCACCAATTACCAACTTAGAGATGTCAGGTAGGCAATTTAGGCTGGTATTCTTAAGGTGTCACATTAAGCAGCATAGCCGAGTGCTTATTAGGGGAAGTCTGCTGCATATTTACTTATCCACTCACCAGCAGCTTCTTGCACGGTTAGATTGCGCCCCTCGTCTCGTTTTATGGAGTGCTTGTAGTCTTCAATATAACAAACCTGCTCGACCATACGCACCTTGAAGGCATCATCTAAAGTTAAAAACTCAACCCCTAACTCATTATCTTCTAGCCTTTTGCGGCACCAAATAACTTTCGCATTCGTTTCAAATGCTGGCTGAACATAAGGGATCTTTATGCAGACTAGTGTGCCTGGTTCAATGTTGTGTTTGGAGTGAAATGCTAGCCCCCCCGCAGCCAGATCTGAACTGATTGATGTTGCATCTAAAGGGAGATGGCCTGTTACTGTTACTTCAATAGGGATATTTACAGGATGTCGAATAAATCGCCGCATTTGACTTTACCCACTTTAAGTAAACATTTGATAGCTTTCGCTTTTCAACGGCTAAAAACATCTAGCTCGTTTATTAAGTGATTTATGTCAGATGGGAGGGGGGATGTCAAGTAAATTACAGCTACCAAATTTTATACTTAGCGAATTTTAACCTGCAAGTAATGTGGTATTAACTGTATCGAGAAGTGATACTTATTTTTGCTGATATATGATTTTAGGATGTGAAATATGCTACTTTTACTGCCAGTTTAGTTAACGTGTTGTCAGTATCTTCATCATTGCATCATACTCTGAAACAATTTCAGAGCCAGAATTTGTGAATTGATCATTACTTTCTCGTTCGGCGTGTTTAAAGCCATCATTCACTAATGTTGGCGTAAACGTGAAGTCTAAATACCTCCCATCGCCAATGTCGATAACATCAATGCCATTAGCATTTTCAACCACTAGCCAATAGTCTGGGACCTCCATACTTAGGGTTACCGTGATTTTTATATTTTTCATACAACTGTTATCCTAAATTTCTGTGACAATTCTTTTTGATCGTTTTATGCAAAAAGTCGGTTTGTTCGCGAGTAGATAACTAGTCAATATTGGCTTCTATCGAGCATGCTATCTGTAAGAGTCTTTTTCCTATTGGCGTATGCATCAAATAAACAGGTGCCACTTTACTCACAGACTCAAGTAACAATTTAACTTTTTGCCAATCTTGTTTTGACGTCATATTGCCGAAGAGTCTGAAAATTTGTGTTTTAGCAAACAGGAAAATTTTGCCTGCGACATGATATGTCATCAATACGTATAAACACTTACTTGTATTGGGCATTGCCGTAATGGCTTTTCTTTATTGTAACTTAAGCTTAATTTTGACGTGGTGGGAGACTTAATCCATGCTGGATAAATAAGATTTCTTTATGAAAATTTTCTAAAAGAATATCCAGTACTGTTATGTTGTTGTCTGGTTACAAGGCTGAGTGATGTGGTTTAACGTGATATTTCGGTGCGTAACATTTTGTAGATAGCCAATCTTTCTGGGGCTATTTTATTTGTGGCCATTGCTGCGGTAATTGCACAGTCAGGTTCCTGCAGGTGTTTGCAATTATTAAATCTACATTTTCCTAGAAATGGTCTAAATTCAATATACGCGTGTTCAAGCTCATTAGTGCTGAGATGATGCAAGCCAAACTCTTGCAGGCCAGGGGAGTCGATCAGTTGGCTATGCTCATCAAGGTGATATAAATGGGCGGCGGTAGTGGTATGCTTTCCGCTGTCGAGTACATGGCTGACTTCTTGTGTACGCACTAACTCATCAGGCAACAATGAATTGATAATAGTCGATTTCCCCATGCCTGATTGGCCGACTAAAATGCTAGCTTCACCTTGCAAGTAAGGTCTAAGAGTAGAGATGTTTTCTTTGGCTGAGAGCGGTAACACCTGATAGCCAAGTGTTGTATATAGCTCTAATTTCTTTTTAGCATCATCATTGTCGGCTAAGTCGCATTTGTTTAACACAATGAGTGCTTTAATATTAGCTGCTTCAGCCGCAATTAAGCAGCGGTTGAGTAGTGCCTCGTAAAAGCTGGGCTGGGTAGCTAATACAATAATGATTTGCGTGACATTAGCTGCGAGCATTTTGCTTTTAAATGCATTGCTACGGTAAAGCAGTGTTTTACGTGGCAGCGTAGTTTCAATCACGCCTTCATGTTTATCTGTTAGCTGTAAGGTAACGATGTCACCGCAGGCAAGATCCGTTTTTTTACCTCGCGTGACACAGCTGATGCGTTGTTTGCTATCCGATAATTCAACTTGAAAGCGTTTGCCGTAAGCTGCAACGATTGTGCCTTGCAGGTGGGTTGTGTTTTGGATGATGTCCGAATCTTGAGCGTGTGAAATAGTGAGTTACTCTGTAAATTTATAGTAGGTTTTATTGAGGTAGCCAGCAACGTTCAACTCCTCATCTTCAAACCATTTTAAGCCTATCATGGTATTGCAATTGCGCACTTGAGCTAGCAAGCCTTTAGATGTTTTAACTTTATTATGCTCACGCGTGTAAATGCCTGAGCCATCGCCTCCAAAGCTTGAAGCATGGCAACTAATACAGTTTTTTTCTACTAAAGCTTTACCTGCCGCAATGTCAGCACCTTTGAATGGTTCTGCATAGCTAAGATTACAGATCACTAACAAACATCCTAATAGTAATGATTTCATAATAAATGACTCCTACCAGTGATTTAAATTGCTAAGTAATTAGTGAGTATACGCCGCTAACTTGGATATTCTAATGCTAGCCGGCGGATGTGAGTCATAAAAAGCCGAATGCAATGGATCTGGTGTCAGTGTAGAAGCGTTGTCACGGTATAATTTGACCAGCGCCTCGACTAAATGTTTTGCATCGGCGTGTTTAGCCGCATAGCTATCTGCTTCGAATTCATTTTTACGTGAGTAGCTTGCCATAATCGGGCGCAGTAAAAATAAAAATACTGGGGATGCCAGTAAGAACAGCATGAGTGCCATGTAGTTGCTGATTTGCGTCACGCCAAGGCCAGAGTAAAACCAAGGTTGATTGATGAGCCAGCCAAGTAATGCTAGGCCTGCAAAGCTCATGAAGAACAACAGTGCAATACGTTTAATCACATGATGATGTTTGAAGTGACCGAGTTCATGCGCTAAAACCGCCTCAATTTCATCTGCGTTTAATCTTTCAAGTAAGGTGTCGAAAAACACAACACGCTTTGATGCGCCAAAGCCCGTAAAGTAAGCGTTGCCATGGCTACTACGTGAAGATCCATCCATCACAAAAAGTCCTTGAGATTTAAATCCGCATTTTGTCAGCAAGGTTTCAATACGCTGCTTTAGAACGTCATCTTGTAATGGCGAAAACTTGTTGAATAAAGGCGCGATGAATGTTGGGTAAACTGCCAGCATGATAAGATTAAATGCCGCCCATACTACCCATAAATAAAACCACCAGTATTGGCCTGCACCCTGCATTAGCCATAATGCGGCAAACAAAATAGGTGCTCCCAATGCAATGCCTACAATGCTGTGTTTGATTAAATCGCTAAAAAACATAGCTGGGGTCATTTTATTGAAACCAAACTTTTCATCCACTACAAAAGTTTTGTAATAGTCGAAAGGCAGGTCTATCAGGCTGCTGACCAGTAGTGCGCTGCAAATCACCAGTGCACCACGGCTAATTTCTTGAGTTGATAGTAAATGACGCCAAATGTCATCTATCGCTTGTAGTCCGCCACCTAGTGTCAATAATGCCAGCAACGCAGCTTGCGCTGTGGTTTCAATCACTACTAGTTTGGTCTTTGCTGTTGCATAATCAGCTGCTTTCTGATGAGCATCTAATGAAATGCTGCCATTAAATGCTGCTGGCACCTGATTGCGGTGCTGTTGCACGAATGAGATGTGTCTGCGACCAAGCCACATGCGAATGAGCGTGGTTGCAATTAGTAGTGTGACAAAGGTGCAAGTTAAAACTGATGTAGGTGCAAAAGACATGATTTATTTAGTCAGTAAGTGAATTAAGTTAATATGTTGGTATTGTGAAGCATTTGGTTGAGATTGGTTCACCAATTGCGTTTATAAATTTAATTTTAATGGAAATCAAGATGGCGGATCTAAGTAATAGCACTAATTCAAACAATAACATTGATGTAACTAGCAAGAGCCATCCAAATAATTTAATCTGGCTTGATATGGAAATGAGTGGCTTATTGCCTGACTCAGACCGTATTTTAGAACTTGCTGTTGTAGTGACAGATGCTGAGTTGAATGTTTTAGCTGAATCTCCAGTATTTGTGGTGCACCAAAGTGATGAAGTGCTGGATGGAATGGATGCATGGAATAAGGGTGCGCATGGTCGCTCTGGCTTGATTGAAAAAGTGAAGGCATCAACGCTCAGTGAGGATGATGCCAGCGCGCAAATGATTGCCTTTCTGAAAGAGTTTGTGCCAGCAGGTAAATCGCCAATGTGTGGAAACTCCATCTGTCAGGACAGGCGTTTTATGGCGCGTTATATGCCAACTTTAGAAGCTTATTTCCACTATAGAAACTTGGATGTCAGTGTGTTTAAAGAGTTAGCACGCCGCTGGAAACCTGAAATTTACGCAGGCTTCAAAAAAGCTGGTAAACATGAGGCGTTGGCTGATATTTACGAGTCTATTGATGAGCTTAAGTATTATCGTGAGCATTTTATTGTTAAGTGATTTAAGCATTCGGTAGTATTTGATTGCCGTGTAGTGATATAAGTAAAAAAAGAGGGCGCTTATTAAAGCGCCCTTTGAGTAGGAGAACCGGCTTTGGAGAAGCTAGTGATTAAAGTTAAGCACTTTTCATGCCAGATATCTTTTTTATTAATATTTTAGTTTTGTTGCAAAATTTATTGCACTATATTTTTGTACAAAATTAGGTATTCTAAAGCGCTTTTATCCCAGCTTAAGTTCTGAGCCATGCCATTTTTTTGGATTTGACGCCAGTTTTTCTCATTCCGATTAAACACATCTAAAGCGCGTTGGATGCATGTTAGCAGACCTTCAGGCGATGTTTCATTCATTACGAACCCTGTTGCAGTCTTGTTTCCAATACTGGCGGCATTGGTATCTGTCACAGAGTCTGCAAGGCCCCCTGTGGCGTTAACGATGGGTGGTGTGCCATAGGCTAAACCATACATTTGATTTAGTCCGCAAGGCTCAAAGCGCGATGGCATGACAAACATGTCGCAACCAGCCATGATGCGGTGTGAAAGGGGTTCGTTATAACCAACCGTAATGCTTATCCGACCAGGATTACGTTCGGCTAAGTCTTGAAATGCCGCCTCTAAGGCTCTTTCACCACTACCTAGTATTGCAAATTGGCAGCCAATATCCAGCAGGCGCGGCATATTCGGTAGCAACATATCCAAGCCTTTTTGGTGAGTAAGCCTGCTCACTATGCCTAGTAGTGGTGCATTGCTTGCACCAATATCAAGCCCCAACTCTTGCAGTAATGCTGTTTTTACCTTTTGTTTTCCTGAAAGTTTAGTTGCACTATAGTTTTTGCTAAGGTATGGGTCGGTTTCTGGATTCCATTCATTGGTATCAATACCATTTAATATACCTTTGATTTCATTCCCGCGTTTACTGAGTAAGCCTTCCAGTCCGAATCCAAATGCGGCAGTTTGAATTTCATGAGCATAACGAGGGCTGACAGTAGTGATTGCATCCGCATATACAATGCCTGCTTTAAGAAATGATAATTGGCCATGATACTCATAACCCTCTGAAGTAAAGCTTGTATGTGGTAGCGCTAATGTTGACAACCACTCTGGGGGGTAGCAGCCTTGGAAAGCCATATTGTGTATGCTGATGATGGACTTCGTGTGTGATTGTTCCACGAGTTTCATGTAAGCGGGTGTTAAACCGGTTTGCCAGTCATTGCAATGCACAATTTCTGGCAGCCAGTCATTCATAGGTGTTTGCGGACTACTTAAAATGGCGGCTACTTTTGATAGCACACCAAAGCGAGCAGGGTTGTCTAACCACTCCTGTCCATTTACATCGCTATATGGGCCGCCATCCCGCTCATACAGGCCTGCAGATTTAATCACCATGACTTTAATTTGTGTTTCTACAATCGTACCTAGCATGAGTTCTGCATGTTCAATCACTGGTAAATTGTTGAGTGTAGCTACAGGCTTTAAGTCGCTCAGTTGGCTCAATACTGCGGGGTATCCGGGGACTAGAATACGCACATCGATCCCAAGATGTTGCAAGGCTAAAGGCAAAGAACCACTTACATCTGCTAGGCCACCTGTTTTAATGAGAGGAAAAACTTCAGATGTAACAAATAAAACGCGCAAAATATACCTTCTTAACTATGACGTTGATACATTATTATATTGTATATATTAATCGCATTAACATTGTTTCTGGAGTAAGTATGGGTTTGAATGGGTTCTTGGCAATTGGGGTTGGTGCGGCCACAGGCGCATGGATGCGCTGGTGGTTGGGTTTAATGCTCAATGCGACTTTGCCAGCATTACCTTTGGGTACTTTAGCCGCGAACTTGATTGGTGGGTACTTAATGGGGGTGTTTATGGGGCTATTTACCCTCACATCATCATTTGCACCTGAGATTCGGCTTTTCGTGATGACAGGCTTACTTGGTGGACTAACTACTTTTTCTACTTTTTCTGCAGAAGCCGTTACGTTATTAACACGTGGACAATATGGTTGGGCTGCGACGCATGTATTAGTGCATGTGTTAGGCTCTTTGGTTATGACAGGTTTGGGTTTACTAACGATTCAATTAATACGAGGTTAATATGATGCAAGGAACTTACCTGAAGTTATTTGTACCAGAAGAGTTAAGGCTTCATGGCGATTTGCTCTATGAGTGGATTCTGAATCAAGCAGAAACTATTGGCATTCCTGGTGGAACAGCAGTGCGTGCTATGGCTGGTTTTGGTCGACACGGTCATTTGCATGAGCAGCATTTTTTTGAGCTGGCTGGAGAGTTGCCAATTATCCTCGATTTTTTTGGTTCAGATGAGCTTATAGTCCAGTTGTTAGCGCTGCTTGAGAAAGAGAATAGGTCATTGTTTTACATTAAGTTTCCTGCTGAAGCTGGGCTGATAAAGCCACATTCATAACGTCATTTCCATAAAACTGAGTGACAAGTTGTGATTACGATTTAAATATACGTGATATAAATTGCAAGCATAAAAAAGCCCTGATGAATCAGGGCTTTTTATTAAATAGCTAATTTAGCTTAATCGCTAATATTAGTTATTTTGCGTTTCTACCATCACTAAAGGTTCTGAACTTCCTTCATCTTTAGCTTTCTTTTGCCAAGCGGCAGTCTTGCGCGGCGCCTTTGGTGCTGGAGATTCTGCTACTGGGGCTACTTTTGGTGCATCAGCTTTTGTTTCAACCAGTTGTAATCCCACTGTAGCTAAGTCAACTGGTTTAGCTTCAGCTTTAGGTTTACGAGCACGGGTAGGGCGCTTGTTTTCAGCTTTAGCAGGAGCTTCGCTTGATTCAGTAGCACTAGGTACTTGTGAAGCAGTTGCACTTTCCACAGTAACTTCTTTGCTCGGTGCAGGCGCTTTTATTGCTTTTGGCTTTCTGCCTTCATTTTTAGCTTTAACAGGCTTAGTCTCTACTGCTTTCTCAATGTTTGCTGGTGCAGTTTCTACCACTTGATCAACAGTTTTGATCGGTTCAGCTTCAACCACGACCGGTGTAACGATTACCGTTTCAACCACAACGCTTGATTGACTAGCAATGATCTCATCATTTGGAACAAATGGGCGATTGGTGTCACGTGCTATATTCTCATCACGGCGACCACGACGATTGTTACGATTGCGACGACCAGTGCGTTCTGTACGCGGCTCAGTAGCAACATCTGTAGCAGGTGTTGTTGCTGTGGCGGAAGTGTTTACCTGTTGAGTATTGCGCTGTGGCTCATTGCGTGGCTGTTCGTTACGTGGTGCTTGAGGTTTTTGTTGGCGTTGTTCCTGAGGTTTTGTATTTGCAGGGCGAACTTCTTGACCTTTAGCTTCGTTGTTACGATTTTGGCGGTCTTGATTACCATCGGTGCGCTCACTCTTGTTGCGCTCATTACGATTGCGATTGTTACGGTTGCGATTGCGGTTGTTGTCGCGACGCATTTCCTCAGATTTTGTAGCGTCTGATTTTTTTGTTTCAGCTTTTTGTGCTTCACTTTCTGAAGACGAGCCAGTGAAGAAGTTCTTGATACGTGTAAATAATGACAATTTGGCAGTAGGAGCTGTTTCCGCGCTTGCTTTCTCAGCAACAATCGGCGCCGGTGCAGCAGGCGTGATGCCCTTTACTGCGGCTACAGGTCTAGTTGCTTTGGCTTCTTCTGCGGCATTAGGTGTGTATGTAACTTCTGTTGGCAATTCCACCATTTTATAGCTGGCACGGCTTGTTTCTTCGCTCACATCATCATGCTTAATGCGCATGATGTTGTAGTTAGGCGTTTCAAGGTGAATGTTAGGAATTAACACAACCTCAACACCCATGCGCTGTTCGATTTTATGGATGTCTGCACGTTTTTCATTAAGCAGGAATGTAGCTACTTCAACTGGCAACTGCACTTGAATAACAGCACTATTTTCTTTCATTGCATCTTCTTGTGTGATGCGTAAAATGTGTAGGGCAGTAGACTCAATACCTCGGATATGGCCAGTGCCATGACAGCGTGGGCAAGGAATATGGTTGGTTTCACCCAAGCTTGGACGCAAACGTTGACGTGACAATTCAAGTAAGCCAAAACGTGAGATCTTGCCAGTTTGTACACGTGCGCGATCTGCATGCAAGGCGTCACGCAAGGCATTTTCAACTTCACGTTGATTGCGTTGGCTTTCCATGTCGATAAAATCGATTACTACCAAACCGCCTAAGTCGCGTAAACGTAATTGGCGTGCGACCTCTTCAGCCGCCTCAATGTTGGTGTTGAAAGCTGTATGTTCGATGTCGCTGCCGCGTGTTGCTCGACCTGAGTTGACGTCAACAGAAACCAACGCCTCCGTATGGTCAATCACAATGGCGCCACCAGAAGGCAAGCGCACTTCACGTGCGAAAGCAGATTCAATTTGGTGCTCAATTTGAAAGCGAGTGAATAGCGGAATTTCATCCTGATACAGTTTTACACGTGCTACGTTGCCTGGCATGACGTGGTTCATGAACTGAACGGCTTGCTCATGGATGTCTGGTGTATCGATTAAAATTTCACCAATATCAGAGCTAAAGTAATCGCGAATTGCGCGGATGACCAAACTGCCTTCTTGATAGATCAGGTAAGCGCCAGCTTGCATTGCAGATGCGCCATCAATGGCTGTCCACAATTGTGTCAGGTAGTTTAAGTCCCACTGTAGCTCTTCTGCATTGCGGCCAATACCAGCTGTACGGGCAATAATGCTCATGCCTTTTGGTACTTCGAGTTGCGCTAAAACATCGCGCAATTCATCGCGATCCTCACCTTCAATGCGGCGAGATACGCCACCACCACGAGGGTTGTTTGGCATTAATACCAAATAACGGCCAGCTAACGAGATGAATGTTGTAAGAGCTGCCCCTTTGTTGCCGCGCTCGTCTTTGTCGACTTGCACGATGAGTTCTTGACCTTCTTTTAAGGCATCTTGAATGCGAGACTTACCATCTGCGCCTTCTTTGTAATAGCTACGAGCTACTTCTTTAAATGGTAAGAAGCCGTGTCTATCCATGCCGTAATCGACAAAGGCTGCTTCTAGGGAGGGTTCGATGCGGGTGATAACACCTTTGTAGATATTGCTTTTGCGCTGTTCTTTACCAGCGTGTTCAATGTCTAAATCGATGAGTTTCTGACCATCAACAATCGCAACGCGTAATTCTTCTGACTGCGTTGCATTAAATAACATGCGTTTCATATGTGCTCCTGCGCTGTACTAGGCGGGCAGATTTTGTGCTTGTTTGTGAGCCAAGCGGATAAGGGTGATTTAGAGTGAAAGTGCCAGAAAGCTGGCTGGAATGCTAAAGCCGCACGATGTGCCTAGTATAAAAACTAGTGAAAATTAACGTTAGAGTAAAGATAACAATTGTGCGATTTAACGATATTTAATTTTGAAGACGTAGGCGGAAAACCGCATGTAACTTAATATATTCGCTAATTCAATCAAATGGACTGAATTAAATCGCGTCGTCTAATTTAATTGTTTCAGCAGAAAGACTCATGTTGAAACAAGTTTATTGTTCGTTATAGCAAACTAATTGTTAAATTTATGCTTAAATGCGGCAAACTATCATGCCAGCTACAGCTTAAATTCGTTAAAATTCTATCTTTAGTAAATTCTCATTTGTTAAATTATTTATTTCGCACTCTTATGAAGTACCTATTTAATAATTTCTCAAACTTTACGATCACTTTAAGTCGCGCTTTATCTTTATTTTGTCTGCGGCGGCTTTAGCGCTAATTTTACTTACCGCTACTTTATAATATGGCGAGCGGTGTTAACCAAGTATTTAGTTGTCACTATTTTTTAATAATCTGCATCAGATGACAAGTTAATTGTCTCAATATGATGCGCTTATTTCTATTAAGTGTATTCTTATCCAGAATTTAAATAATTAAACTCACTAAGAATGCGCAAAGTATAAGCTACATCAATCATTTAAGCAAAGCATGAACAACTTAACCATACAAGATCAAAACAATAGCCCATCAGTCGTCAGTGAGTCCGCCGCTGCCTTTTTGACTGTGGATGAAGCAAGTGAAGGGCAACGTGTTGATAACTTCCTCACCAAGACCTTAAAAGGCGTACCTAAAAGCCATGTTTATCGTATTTTACGCAGTGGCGAAGTGCGCGTTAACAAAAAACGGATTGATGCCGATTTTCGCTTGAGTTTGGGGGATGTGGTTCGAATTCCACCTACGCGTTCTACTATAGTTGAGCGACCTGAACATAGCGCGCCACAAACCTCAAAATTTGAGCAAGCGATCATTTTTGAAGATGATGCTATGTTGGTGATTGATAAGCCGGCCGGCTTCGCAGTGCATGGTGGTAGCGGTATCAGTCGTGGTGTGATTGAGCAATTGCGTTTAGAGCGCCCTAAAGCTAAATTTTTAGAGCTGGTACATCGTTTGGACCGCGAAACATCAGGTGTGCTGATGCTAGCCAAGAATAGGAGTGCATTAGTCGCGCTCCACGAGGCTATTCGTAATAATCAAACGGACAAGCGCTATTTAATGTTGGTGCAGGGCGAATGGTTGGAAGCTAAAAAACGAGTAGTGCTAGATTTGCAAAAATATTTGTTACCGAATGGTGAGCGCCGAGTGAATGTGGTGACCGATGCCTCTAAGGATAAATACGATGAGCGCCAAACATCTGAAACGATGTTTCGATTGCTGAAAAATTACAATAGTGCCACGATTGGCAAATTTAGCTTGTTAGAAGCGCAGTTAGTCACAGGACGTACGCACCAGTTACGTGTGCAGTTAGCTCACTTAGGTTTCCCTATTTTAGGGGATGATAAATATGGGGACTTTGCCTTAAACAAAGCGTTAGTTAAGCAAGGCTTGAAGCGAATGTTCCTGCATTCATCAATCACAAAAATCCGTCACCCTCTGACAAATGACAAGCTAGAGTTAATTGCGCCAATGCCAGTTGAATTAAGTAAATTCATACAAAAGCTTGAACAGTCAAAATAACAGAAAGAATGACACAATGCCTAATCAGTTTGATTTAATCGTGTGGGATTGGGATGGCACTATCGCTGATTCCACGGGAATGATAGCGAATGCAGTTCGTACCGCAGCCGAAACGGTGGGTTTGCCAGCGATTACCATGCAAGCCGCAAGCAGTATTATTGGGCTTGGTTTGCAAGAAGCGATTAACACTTTATATCGTGATATTTCTGTAGATCAAGCGCAGGCTCTCGCGGCGCAGTATCGGACGAATTATTATGCTGGTGCGAATGACATCCCATTATTCAGCGGTGCTGTTGATACGATTATCGCGCTCAATAAACAGGGGTTTAAATTGGCAGTGGCTACAGGTAAAGGAAGGCGCGGCCTCAATTTATCATTGGAAAATTCTGGTTTAAAGCAGTATTTTCATGAGACGCGAACCGTAGATGAGTGTTTCTCAAAACCTAATCCGCAAATGCTTTATGAGATAATGGGACGTTTAGACGTACGGCCCGAACGCACCTTAATGATTGGTGATACGAGTTATGATTTGCAAATGGCGAAAAACGCTGGTACTAGTTCTGTAGGGGTGACTTTTGGTGCGCAATTGCCAGATCAATGGCAACATCTTAACCCGATTCAACAATTTAATGACTTTTCTAGTTTAGGTCGTTGGCTGCAAGAGTATGCCTAAGCTGGGTGTATAACATGGTTGGTTGCGCATATGATGCAAGTTGAAAATACGGTTACCATTAATAGTGAGGATTTGCAAAATGAGGCTAAAGGCCTCCGCTTTGCTTTGCCTGCTTTGGGTGAGTTTGCGACAGGTTTTGTGGTGCGGTTTCGCGGTAAGCCTTATGCCTATGTGAATCAATGTGCACATGTATCTATAGAGTTGGATTGGGATGAGGGGGAGTTTTTTACCTCACAAAAAGACTATTTGATCTGTGCCACACATGGTGCACACTATCAGCCAGATACTGGCTTTTGTGTGATGGGTCCCTGTAAAGGCAAGCGACTTAAATCTATTGAAGTCACTGAGCACAATCAACAAGTCGTAATTAACATAGCATCAATTTCTTCGAAATAATTTTCATATTTAATTTTAGAGAGCTTTAATAATGTCAGAAGACAATCTACAAGCAGGACAGAAAAAAACACAGCAAGAGGATGCAAAATGGCAGCAAGATACTATTAAGATGCTTGCCACATCGGCGTTGAATGAGCAAAGAAGATCGCGGCGCTGGGGCACATTCTTTAAATCATTAACTTTTATTTACTTGTTTATTGTGTTGTTCTACGCATTAGGTTTTATTGGTGACGGGAAGAAAGTCACGGGCTTACATACTGCTCTTATTGAGATTAATGGCGTAATTGAAGCTGGTGGTGAGGTGAGTGCAGACTCGGTAATTAGTAGTTTGCACGATGCTTACGACAGCAAGGGCACGAAAGGTATTATTCTTCGCATTAATAGCCCTGGTGGTAGCCCCGTGCAGGCCGGCATTATTAATGATGAGATTAGACGTCAAAAGAAATTGCATCCTACAATCCCGGTGTATGCGGTTGTTGAGGATATTTGTGCTTCTGGCGGATATTACATTGCAGTAGCGGCAGATAAAATTTACGTTGATAAAGCGAGTATTGTTGGTTCAATAGGTGTGCTGATGGATGGCTACGGATTTACAGAAGTGATGAAAAAGATTGGTGTTGAACGTCGGTTAATGACTGCTGGTGAAAACAAAGCTATGTTAGATCCATTCTCACCAGTTAATCCTAAACACCAAGCTTTAGCGCAGGCGATGCTGAATGAAGTGCATGAACAATTCAAAGCGGTGGTAAGACAAGGGCGTGGCGCGCGTTTAAAAGAAACGCCAGAAACATTCAGTGGATTATTTTGGAGTGGTGAGCAGGGTATTAAATTAGGGCTAGTTGATGCTTTGGGTAGCTCTGATTATGTGGCGCGTGAGGTCATTAAACAAGAAGAAATCGTAGACTTTACAACTAAAGATGATTTTACTAGCCGTTTGGCTAAACGCATTGGCGCAAGTGCAAGTGCTGCAATGGGCGAAACGCTGGCTAAGCAAATAATGAGTGCTAGTGAAATAAGACTTCGTTAATTTACTTAAGATGAGTCTAGATGGGTGAGCTCATTAGCTTGATTTACTTAGGCTAATGAGTAGCCAAGTGACCAACTTAGTGGTGCCATGTTGTTACTTAGCCGCCACAGTTGGCCAGTTGACCGAATTAGGAAGCAGAACTTCCCAATTGAGATATTTAGTTGTTTACTGATTGTTTTAAGCCAGCACCAACAGAGAAGCTTACTTGATTGCTTGCTTTGATTGTCAATGGTTCGCCATTAGCAGGGTTACGACCTTGACGTTCTGGACGATGAGCTACTTTAAATTTACCAAAGCCAGTGATGTTAACATCGTTGCCATCAGCTAATGCTTTAGTAATACCATCTAATACCAAGCTTAGTGCATCATGAGCGTCTACTTTTGATACTGCTGATGTAGATGCAATTAATTCTACTAAATCGGTCTTGCCCAGTACTTTTTTTGTTGCTTGATTCATGAGTGTTTCCTTTATAGTTGTGAGTAAAATGAATTTTCTTAGCCTAAAGCTTTGGTAGCTTCTTTGCTAACGCTTTATGCAGAATGATTCAATCATTCTCCGCGTTATCCATTATCAGTGGTGTTATGTCTTATAGTTTAAGGCGATAACGCACTATTTACAGATAGAGCGCCAATATAACATTCTTTTTTTGGGTTAGTGCAAGATGTGATTAAAATCATGCTCACAAACGCGTATTTGTTAGCATTAAGCCTAAATTTACCACTGATTTTGTTTTAATTTAGGGTGTCACATGTCCAGGGTCATTAAATGCTAGATTAGCCTGAACTGGTAAAGGGCGCTGATTGTCTGCACGTTCTTCTAAAAAGTCGATGGTACGTGGGCATCGTTTGGGTTTAATTGAAACTTGACGGCGCTTATTGGGGTGAGCTTCTGTACTGATGTATGGTGTTTTGCTGATGCAAATGTAGCCTGAGTCTGCTAGTTTTTGAGTGGTTGTTTCAAATAAGCTAAGTGGATTGTCAATATTTTGCAGAGTAACGTTTTTTTTGCTGACTTTAAGTACGTTGTACATCACAAACTTATTAGCAGTTTGTTTACCGTAAATTTCACCAGTATATATATCCACATTGGCTCCTAGCTCACATAGTAGACTATGTTATCGTTAGCTTTGCCTATTATCAAGCGTTTGCTTTAGATTGACTATTTTCTACGCAGGTTGATATGTGCTTTAATGAGGTCGGTGGCTTGAAAGCGAAACCTGCTACCGTCGAAGTCTTTTACCCACATATGTAATAAGCCACTGAAAAACAAGTGCGTATCCATAGCTAGTGCTCGGGGGCTATGTGACCCAGCCAATAAGCCCTGTGATTGTGCATGCTCATATGCGAGTTGAATTTTTTCAGTGATGTTTGAGCAGTTGTTTAGAATCTGTTGTAATACTGTGGCGAATTCATCTACATATTCACACTTAATCATCATAATTTCATATGTCTGACGCATTTCAATGTTCTCATTTAATTCGTGGATAGTTACACATAGACTGTGTTCAATTTGAGAGAGTGGATCTTCAGTATTCTTAGCCATATTTTCTACTGAAAGCGTGTCATCCATGCGGTCGATGAGAGGTAAAAAAACCTGCTCACGTATTGCGTGAAAAATTTCAGTTTTATTTTTGAAGTGCCAGTAAACTGCACCGCGAGTCACATTGGCTTGTGCTGCTATGTGCTCTAATGTTGATCTACTAACGCCACGTGCTAAAAATACCGCACGTGCAGCATCAATAATACGTTGCCGTGTGAGTTCTGCATCTTCTTTGGTTTTTCTTACCATATGTCTTTATCTTAATCTTTGTAAATTGATAATTTAATGTATTACTGTTTAGCCGATTAAATATTTTTTTAAGATTTAATCGCTATATGTACGAAAACATATATACATACATTCTTGTTTGTATATAATATACATTCAATGCTGTATGTAAGCAAGTGAGCCTAATAAGAATAAGGCTTAATTCGGAATCATCGCGCAATTAAAAGTATGGGGCAATCAATGAGCATTTACAAAATTAAACAACAAAAAAACATAGTAAAAACTGTACCAGTGACGATAAGCGCAAGAGTCGCAGTTGTTACATTGATAGCAAGTATTGCTGTTATTGGGTGCGGTAAAAAAGAAGACTCAGCCGCACAGAGTGGTGGAAAAATGCCGGCTATGCCTGTAAGTATCATTGATCTGCAGCCAACCAGTGTGCCGATTAGCGCTGAAGCTGTGGCTCAAACTGAGGGTGCTAAAGAGGTGGAAATTCGTCCTCGTGTTGGAGGTATTC
>DAIDAH010000160.1 GCA_027310735.1 Methylotenera sp.
CTCTGTAATATTGCGGTCACCCAGTAAGTGGCAAAATGTTTTAAATGCACCAGGTTTTTCTGGAATAGTGACGGCTAATACCGCTTCACGCTTCTCACCAATTTCTGCGCGCTCAGCAATAAAACGTAAACGGTCAAAATTCATGTTTGCACCAGAAGCAATTGCAACCAAGGTTTCATTTTTCAGGTTATTACGTTTGGCATACTCTTTGGCGCCTGCAACAGCTAATGCGCCAGCGGGCTCTAAAATGCTACGCGTATCTTCAAATACGTCTTTAATTGCGGCGCAAATTGCGTCATTGTCGACTACGATCATTTCATCAACGTATTGTTGGCATAATGCAAATGTGTGCTTGCCTACTTGTTTTACGGCGGCGCCATCAGCAAATAGGCCGACTTGCTCCAGCATTACGCGCTCGCCTTTCTTCAGGGATTCTGTCATAGCTTCAGCATCACGCGCTTCTACCCCAATTATTTTAATTTCTGGGCGGACAGCTTTGATATAGGCGGCAACGCCAGCGATTAATCCACCACCGCCTACGCAGCAGAATATTGCATTGATAGGCTCTGGATGCTCATTCAGAATTTCCATCGCAATGGTGCCTTGGCCAGCGATTACATCGGGATCATCGTAAGGGTGCACGAATGTGAGACCTTCTGATTGCTCAAGCTCAAGTGCACGAGTGTAGGAGTCTGAGTAGCTGTCTCCGAACAGGACCACCTCAGCGCCACGGCTTTTTACCGCATTAATCTTAATTTGAGGTGTGGTGGTGGGCATAACAATCACTGCCCGACAGCCTAGTTTCTGTGCGCTGAGTGCAACGCCTTGTGCGTGGTTGCCAGCACTTGCTGCAATCACACCTTTTGCTAATACATCGGCGGGTAGGCTAGCCATTTTGTTATAGGCGCCACGCAACTTAAATGAGAATACCGGCTGCATATCTTCGCGCTTTAGTAACACGTTATTTTGTATGCGTCTGGATAAGTTAGGCTGCAATTCGAGTGGCGTAACTTTAGCAACGTCATAGACGTGGGAGTGTTTTATTTTATTTAAATAATCGTTGATGTTGAGCAATGCGTCATTCATGGGAGTGTTTGGATACTTTTGGCAATTTTCAATCATTGCCATGCAGTGTATAGTAATAGATGTTTGTAATTATAAAGAAAATATAAGGGTTTAAGTAAATGGCTTATACACAAGATGAATTGAAGCAACAAGTGGCTAAAGCTGCAGTTGAGTATGTAAAAGGTGGCATCATTGGCGTGGGAACCGGGTCAACAGCCAACTTTTTTATTGAGGAGTTGGCTAAAGTAAAACATAAGATTGATGGAGCTGTAGCTAGTTCTGAAGCGACAGCGCAGCGTTTGCGAGCACGTGGTATTGAAGTCTTCGATCTTAATAGTGTCGATGGCATGGATATTTATGTAGATGGCGCTGATGAAATCACTGAGCATTTGCATATGCTAAAAGGTGGTGGTGGTGCGTTAACGCGTGAAAAGATTGTTGCTGCTTGTGCTAAACAATTTATCTGTATTTGTGATGAGACTAAATATGTGCCAGTGCTAGGTAAGTTTCCATTGCCTGTTGAAGTGCTGCCTATGGCCAGAAGCTACGTGGCGCGTGAGTTGGTTAAGTTGGGTGGTCAGCCGAGTTTGCGTGACTTTACGACAGATAATGGCAATCTGATTTTAGATGTGCATGGCTTAACTATTACAGACCCTATTGCGATGGAGTCAAAAATTAATCAGATCGTTGGGGTCGTGACCAACGGTTTGTTTGCCGCTCGACCAGCTAATGTATTGTTGTTAGCAACCGCAGATGGTGTTAAAACTTATAAAAAGTAGAGTGGTCTATTGATTCAGAACAGTAACAATAAATTGAAATGTGGTATGAAATATTGTTGTCATATTTATACGTTATCCTTTTAGCCAAATATTGTAATTAGCAAACGCTATGATTAAAAAATTCACAAGGAACTATCATGCCATCTGAACATACCTTTAAGCAGTACGATGCCGATTTAGAAGCCGTTCGCGGTAAAGTGCTTGAAATGGGCGGCTTAGTTGAGCAGCAAATTGTGAGTGCGTTAGAAGCATTGGTGAAGTTAGACCAAAATCTGGCAAAAGAAGTCATGGCTAATGACCATAACGTCAATGCGCTAGAAGTGCAAATTGATGAAGACTGTAGTCATATCATCGCGCGTCGTCAGCCTGCAGCTGGAGATTTGCGGATGGTGATGATGATGGTTAAAACCATTACTGACTTAGAGCGTATTGGTGATGAGGCCACTAAAATTGCGCGTACAGCTCAAAAGATTTTTGAACAAGATCGTATGTACAAACCACGCTTTAATGAAATTAAAGCAATGGTGGCTCTGGTGCGTGAGATGTTACGTACAGCTTTAGATGCCTTTGCTCGCTTGGATGTTAGCAAAACCGTAGAGGTCGCAAAGCAGGATGAGCAAGTGGATGAGCAGTTCCGCGCGGCTATGCGTCAGTTGATTACATTTATGTTGGAAGACCCTCGTACTATTTCAATGTCGCTAGAAGTGTTGTTTGTTGCAAAAGCAATTGAGCGTATTGGTGATCATGCAAAAAATATTGCTGAGTATGTGGTGTATATGGTGAAGGGAAAAGACGTGCGTCATACTTCCGTGCAGGATATGGAGCGTGAGACTTTACAGTCTTAGGATGATTCTGATAACAAAAAAGCGCTTTAATTAGCGCTTTTTTGTTTTTAAAGTTATGTGCTCAACGTGGATTGGAGCACGACTTATTTATTTTTTTCTGGAACGTATCCACTTACTGCATCAGCGCCATCACCGAAAAAGTATTTTTCGGTTTGTTCGCTCAAGTATTTACGTGCGCTTGGGTCGGCTAAACTCAAGCGATTTTCATTAACTAGCATGGTTTGTTGTTTTAGCCATGCAGCCCATGCTTCTTTAGAGACTTGGGCGTAGATACGTTTGCCTAATTCGCCGGGGTAGGGTGGAAAGTCCATACCTTCTGCTTCTTTACCTAATTTAATGCAATTGACTATGCGTGCCATTGTTTGCCTTTACTTTTACCTATGGTTAGGAATCTAAAACGTTATGATAGCGCATGTTAAAATCTATGGTGCTAAAATCTGAAGCTTTACAGCTTCTGGTACAAAAAACTCATTTGCCTAAACTCAGGCGGTTTTATTGAAAGCACATGATGCAATCTTCACAGAAAAAACAAACTAGAAATACTCAGCATCCACCTGCATCCAAGCATTTGGTAGTTAGCCCTTTTAAAGGTAAGACAGGCGTGCGTCGCTTAATCAATGCCTTTGGTTACTCTCTTGAGGGTTTTAAAGCGGCGTTTAAGCATGAGGATGCTTTCCGACAAGAGGTGTTTTTAACATTGATATTAGTGCCCCTAGCTTTTTATTTGGATAAAAGTCCTGTTGAGAAAGCGCTTATGATCGCAAGTGTCTTACTCGTGCTAATTGTAGAGTTGCTTAACTCAGCGATTGAAGCGGCAGTAGACCATACGTCCACTGAACATCATGCGCTCGCCAAACAGGCTAAAGACATTGGTAGCGCGGCAGTATTTATTGCCTTGAGTATTATGGCGATGGTTTGGGGCTTGCTTTTGCTTGGCTAGGATACCTAAAAGAGTGCTAGGCAATATAGTTTGATAAGAAAAAGGCCGCATTCGCGGCCTTTTTCTATTGAGAGCAATTTAATGCTTAAGCAGCGAAGTTTGCGCTAGCAAAATCCCAGTTTGCTAAAGATGTTAAAAATGTTTCAACAAATTTAGCGCGTAGATTGCGGTAGTCAATGTAGTACGCGTGCTCCCACACATCAATGGTCAATAGTGCTTTGTCGCCAGTGGTGAGTGGTGTGCCAGCGGCACCCATATTGACGATGTCCACTGAACCATCGGCTTTTTCAACTAGCCATGTCCAGCCAGAACCGAAGTTGCCAACGGCTGAAGCTTGAAATGCTTTTTTGAATTCGTCGAATGAACCCCATTTTGCGTTGATAGCGTCAGCTAATGCACCAGTTGGCGCACCTCCGCCATTTGGCTTCATGCTGCTCCAGAAGAATGTGTGATTCCAGATTTGCGCTGAGTTGTTGTAGATGCCAGCAGCAGATTTCTTGATGATTTCTTCTAGGCTTGCGTTTTCAAACTCTGTGCCTTTAATCAAATTGTTGAGGTTGGTCACATAAGTTTGGTGATGTTTACCGTAGTGGTATTCCATCGTTTCTTCTGAGATATGAGGAGCTAATGCACTTTTTGCATAAGGTAAGGCTGGTAATTGGTGTTCCATGATAATCCTTTACAGTGAAATGTCTTGAAGTGTTATTTTGCCATAATAGTGGTGTATTTTAGTAGGGTATTGCCTTTAAGTCACTTTTTTCTGGCGCGAGGGTGTGCTTTATCGTAGATGGAGGCTAAATGCTGAAAATCAAGGTGCGTATAGACTTGCGTGGTACTAATGTTGGCATGGCCTAGCATTTCTTGTACGGCGCGTAAGTCTTGACTGGATTGTAGTACATGCGTAGCAAAGCTGTGGCGCAATAAGTGAGGGTGCATGTCTGTGTTGATGCCTTGTTTTATTGCCCAACCTTTCATGCGATATTGCACCGCACGTGGGGTGATTCTTCGTCCTTGCTGCGTGACAAACAATGCTTTAGGATTTTTTTCATCGATGCTGATGAGCGCGCGTTGCTGTAACCAATTTTGTAACGCACTCATGGCGTGGCTACCCATAGGCACAATGCGTGTTTTATTGCCTTTGCCGGTTACGGTGACAGTGCCAGCAGTGAAGTCCAGCATGTCCATGTCTAGATTGACGAGCTCGGCCAAGCGTAAGCCTGATGAGTAAAATAACTCTAAGATGGCATGGTCACGCCGTTCGAGTATGCCGTCACCTTGAATATCTACAAATTTGACGGCCTGATCTACAGAGAGTGCTTGCGGTAATGTTTTGGCTGTTTTGGGTGCGCGTAACCCAATCACAGGATTTTGCGTGTAGCCCTTGTGATGAATTAAATAATCATAGAAGCCACGCCATGCCGAGAGTGCGCGCGCAATAGTTTTGCCACTGAGCTCTCGGCTATGCAAGATTGCAATAAAGCGTCTGACTTGCGTGTTTTGAAGTTGGTCTAACGGCGTGTTGCTGGCAAGTGTTTGTAGTAGTTTAATGTCGCGAACATAGCTTTTACAAGTCAGCGTACTTAGGCCGCGCTCAAAGGTTAAATGCTGAATATAATCGTTGAGATGATCCATTGTGCGCTGATTAGTTGCTTGCCTAGAATTCTTGCCGCCTAAAGATTCAGCGCAAACAGATGGTTGACTAGCGCGGTTGCAACCAACTCGCCGATACGCTCAAGGTACATCGTCCCCATGTCTGATTTGAAGCGATTTTTATCTTCTGCACCGAGTATCAATACGCCAAAGGCGCGCTGATTAACGGATTGTTTTGCTAGTGGAATAAATGCGAATGAATGCAGGTTTTCGTCTAGTAAGTTGCCAGATGCAGCTGGTCTGGTGCCACAATATGGTGCTGCTAAACTCATAACCCAACTGCTGAAGTCTTCATCGACAGCGGTGAAAACATCGTCTTGGGTAATAGCGCTATTGCTGGGTCTAATCCAGATGCGTAGCAGAGATTGAGATACTGAAAATTCTAGTTCCAATATCTCGGAAATTTGTTCTTGCAGTGTGATAAAGCTTTGGTTGGTGAGCAGTTGTACGCTTAGTTTGTGTACTTTTTCACTGATCACTTCATTTTCTTCAGCATTCTTGATCATTTGCGTCGTAATGCCTTCAAGCATACGGATTTTGTCGCGTTGTGCTAATTGCTGGCGCTCAGCCAGTGAGATTACGCCGCTACCATGTGGGCTGGGCAGAAATATGTCGCTGAGTAAGTTTGCATGCTGTTCAAAGAAATGCGGTTCACTGCGTAAAAAAGCACTGATTTGCTCGGCTGTGATTTTGGTCTGGTTTTCTTGTTGCGTTGTTGTCATTGCTAGTGTTGTCCTTTAATTGCATGGAACAATTACGGTAAGGTAATTGTGCCAGTAAATACGGGTTCTGCAGGGCCGGTCATCATGACGGGTGATGCGTTGCCTTGCCATGCAATCAGCAGTTCGCCGCCACGTGCAGACACTTTTACGGGTGATTGCAAATGACCCGATTGAATGCCTGTGACGACTGCGGCGCATGCGCCGGTTCCACAGGCTAAGGTTTCACCTGTGCCGCGCTCGAATACCC
>DAIDAH010000161.1 GCA_027310735.1 Methylotenera sp.
CTGCGGTGACGAGTATGGATGAAGTGACGCAACAGAATGCGGCCTTGGTTGAGCAAGCGGCGGCAGCGGCTGAGTCCTTGGTTGAGCAGGCGGTGGGCTTGATTGAGACCGTGAGTGCGTTTAGGTTGACTAATTCGACACAACTCAGAACGATTGCCGCGCCAGCCCAACTCAGAAGCACCGCACCAAACAGAGCTATTACCTCAGACGGCCTTAGCCGCGAGAACTTCTCATTTGACGAGGCAAAACAAGCACATATTAAATGGAAAAATCGCCTCATAGATTATATTGCAGGCCGATCAAAAGAGCATTTAGACGTAGAGAAAGTATGTCGTGATGACCAATGCCCATTAGGTGGCTGGATTTATGGCCATGCACAACAGCACGCTCGCATGCCAGCATTTAGAGAACTAAGAACGGCACATGCTGAATTCCATGAAAGTGTAGGACATATTGTGCGCTGCGTTCAAGATCACAACCAACCTGAAGCGAAGCGACTACTGGGTGGGGAGTTCTCTAAAACATCTAAACGCACCATTGCAGCCATTGATAGCATTGAAGCCATGGTGTGATGCTTAAACGATATAGGGATAGCTTGTTAGTTATCATTTGTGTAATTCACGTTACTAGATACGGCACTAGATAATGTTTTATCTCAGCACGCTAGCCGCAACCTAACGCGGTTTATTAAAAAATGCCAAGCCTTTTAAGACTTGGCATTTTTTAATTGAAGCATTTACAGCTTTAGCTAGACATACTTTTCATAATTCAATTAATCTCAGCTAGACAATCGATGCAGCTTAGATCGCACTAACTCGACATGACTGCGCAACTCATAAGCATATTGAGAGAATGCGACAGGCAGCTTTAACTCACTCACCCTATCTTCGATCTCATTCAATTTTTCAATATACTGATTTTTATCCGCAATAAGCGCCCCCCCTCTCAATTGAGCTTCAATGTATCGCAGCTCCCCATAATATCTAAACAACTTCCTTTTAATCAGCCATGTATAAATCGTAGGGATTATTTTGGTTAAGGGGATAAGCAGCACCAGCAAAGGCAAAAGAACGATAAGCGTTCGATTCACAAAGGTTGCGGCCCAAAATGGCAAATATTTATCAATAAATGGTAAGCCTGATTTATAAAAACTAGCCGCTTGGCTACTTAATGGGAAATCCGTGTCTTTAGCAGAAGGGAACTCACCTTTTCTATGCAACATTCCAGGACCACTATGCACCTGAGAAATCACCTTCAACATCAGATAAACCAGCGCCGGATGCATTCCCTCCCGCACGACAAGCGTTGCAGTCGGAGCAACCAAATCTACATTATGCGCCGGAATATTGCGCTCAATACTTAGCGCCCCTTCCGGTAAAATTAGATGATGGAGATAAGGAAATTGTCTAGTAAAAGCTTCAGCATCATCTAAGCTAACCAACTTAATAGAGCGATCACTCAGTACTTCTTGAATGAGATACGAATCTGGAACATCAACCAAAATAACAGCATCAACTTTGCCCTTTAAAATAGCTTGAGCCGCATCTTCTCCTCCAATTGACACTAGAGATGTATTCTTTGCATTAATGCCACTCGCGTCGAGCAATGCCATGGAAAGAGTCCGCGTACCCTCGCCCACCTTACCGACAGCAATTCTCTTACCCTTTAACTTTGAAAGATGTGATATCTCGTTTTTACAGCGACAAAAAATCCAAGCTGGCTCATAATACAAACTGCCCAGTGACAACAACGACCCTGCACCCTCAGAACTTGCAATACCATCCTGAATAAAAGCCACATCCACATCCGATTCTGGGTCTTTCAATCGTTTAAGATTTTCCAAATCCCCTTTTGAAGCTCGCGATTCAAGAGTGATGCCGGCTTTCTTTAAATACACCCCGTAAATAGAAGCAAATGCATTGTAATTAAGCTCTGGATTGCCTGTTGAAATAACTATTTTTCTTGGTGGTGCCGGATCGATAAACTTATAAGCTACCACTAATGCAACCAAGACAAGCAATATCGAGGGCAATGTAGCTTCTAGTAGCTCACGAGTGAATAAGTCAGTTAACTTACTGTAGCTCTTATCTAATTTGTTTTTCATGCACGCTTACTTTCCAACCATATATGCAAAGATTCCATATTGGTATCATCCATAGTAAAAAATTATTTAGTATTTATTTATACACCACACATTTTATTTGGACCCAAAGTGCTGTCTAATTTTACAGGCTGCAAAATAGATAACAAAGCCTGCGAATATCCCAATTGTATCAGCCAGCAAGTCATGGACATCACCAACATGTGTTCGAGTGCCGTACTTCTGAACAATCTCTATACTTATGCCATACACAAACAAACTAGCATAAATTAGTTTTGTTTTACTCGGATAAGCAAGACTACCGAACAAAGACAGTGTCGCAAATGCCAGTACATGCTGCGCTTTATCCCAGAAAATCAGTGTTTTTGGAAGCGCTGCACTTGGAATTATCGTCATTACTGTGATTACAACTACACAGCAAAAAAATATAATTGGCATCATACGACGCCCAAATAAGACGAACTGTTTCATCACTTTTAAATCAATACCTACACTCAAGACTTACACATGGGAAAACTCTTAAAACAAAAAAGTACCTACCGTAAAAACAACCAAACCGTTAGTACTATACCGACCAAAACTACAAAACCACGCAGAAGCTTCTCCGGCACTCGATGCAACAACCAGTTTCCTGTAAAGGCTCCGCCTACACCACCAATTGCCAATGCTAGCGCAGCAAACCAATTTACTTGACTAGAGAATGTGAACAAAACAACCGCAGAAGCATTCATCGCCATCGCTAACACGTTCTTAGTTGCTGCCGCCATGCGCACTTGTTGACCGGCAATAGTAAGTACCGCCAGCATCAAGAACCCTATGCCTCCACCGAAATAGCCTCCATAAATGCCGATAAGTAATTGCACTAGGGATAACAATGGTGCAGACATACTTTTTGTAGCATGAAGTGGCTTCTTACGAAAGCTTCCCCAAGTAAAAATAGCGGTTGCAACCATCACTAACCAAGGCACAAGGTGAGCAAAAAAAGTGGCTGGCGTGTTAAGCAACAATATCGCACCAATCACACCTCCAACTACACTAAGCACAGACAACTTGCTTAAGCTAACCTCACCAACCCCTCCTGCCAGCTTGCGTCCAGCAAATGCAGAGGTAATCTGATTTGGAAACAACGCAATAGTAGACGTGATATTCGCAGCTAACGGATTAAGGCCAGCTAACAATAGCGCGGGAAAGGTAATAAAAGAACCTCCGCCTGCAAGCGTGTTTTGTGTCCCTGCATAAAGCCCAGCGAATGTGATAAGTAAAAGTAAAGTAAAATCAGGAATAGGCAACATAATTTTCTATCGAGCACAGTAAGTCAGGTTAACTCACATCTTACCTCAGCCTATACCAACATATACGCCCAATTATTTGCATCAACATTAGATCGGGCAATAGAAATTAACTGTCGTCACATCTCAGACCTATCGTCATGCTTACCAAGCAATATTGAGCCAGCATGACCATGCTACCCAATATAATAAAAAATCAGAAGCTGTATTCTAATATATCTCATAACAATCAATATCCTCTTGTGCCTCAACTATCTTGCACCACAAGGTAGCTCTCTAGCGACACAGGGCGTACTATCATGCAAACACTCAACAGTCATATAGAAATTACTTGAAACTTAACAAATGGAATTTTGATCATGTTTGAATCAGCTGAACTAGGTCACAAAATTGACAAAGCTACTTATGACAAAGAAGTACCTATCCTGCGCGAAGCACTACTCGAAGCGCAGTTTAATCTAGCCAAAGCGGCAAACTTCCCAGTTATTATTCTGATCGGTGGCATGGATGGCGCAGGCAGAGGTGAAACCGTTAACCTACTGAACGAATGGATGGATCCACGTTACATCCAAACACATGGTATGGGAGAACCTTCTGATGAGGAGCTCGAACGCCCAATGATGTGGCGCTTTTGGCGCGCATTACCTCCCAAAGGCAGAATTGGCGTATTCCTTGGCTCTTGGTATACCTGGCCAATATTGAACCGCGTGTCTGGCATCACGACCACAGCTGATCTTGACCAAAGTCTGGAGCGCGCCAAACGACTGGAAGAAATGCTGCATGCGGAGGGAGCTGTCATTATTAAATTCTGGCTTCATTTATCCAAAGACAAGCAAGAAAAACGCCTTAAATCCTTAGAAAAAAATCCTGCCACACGCTGGCGCGTTACTGAGCGCGACTGGAAACACTTCAAAGCTTATGACAAGTTTCAGTCTGTGCATGAAAGCGTTATCCGCCATACCAGTACAGCTGAAGCACCGTGGATTATCGTTGAAGGCGAAGACCCATGCTATCGCGGACTGACTGTAGGTAAAACTATATTGGAAACACTGCGTAACCGCTTAGAGCAAACAGCCACACCCGTTGCCAAAGTTAATGTTCCTCCATTATTACCATCCATTGATAACATTCATATACTAAAAACGCTGGATTTGACTAAATCTCTGGCAAAAAAACCATTTAAGGATGAGTTAGAAAAATATCAGGGGAAACTAAACTTCTTAACAAGAGACCCAAAATTCAAGAACATGACGGTTATAGTAGTATTTGAAGGCAATGATGCTGCGGGCAAGGGAGGCAGCATCCGCCGCATTACTGGTGCATTGGATGCTCGTGACTATCAGGTCATCCCAATTGCAGCACCAACTGAAGAAGAGCGCGCACAACCTTATCTGTGGCGCTTTTGGCGCCACATCCCACGCAAAGGCCGAGTCACGATATTTGATAGATCTTGGTATGGTCGAGTACTGGTCGAACGTGTCGAAGGTTTTTGCAATGAAAATGACTGGATGCGTGCCTACAGCGAAATCAACGATTTCGAAGCCCAGTTGGTTAGGCATAACATTATCGTAGTGAAGTTCTGGCTAACGATTAGCAAAGAAGAACAGTTACGCCGTTTTGAAAACCGTCAGAAAACCGGCTATAAAAGTTTCAAGATCACGGATGAAGACTGGCGTAATCGCGAAAAATGGGAGCAGTACGAACAAGCCATTTGTGACATGGTAGACCGCACCAGCACAATAATTTCACCATGGACGCTGGTAGAGGCTAATGACAAGAACTTTGCTCGCATCAAAATACTAAAAACACTGTGCAATCAAATTGAACAAGCTTTGGCAAACTTATCGCCAAATGATGCCAAGCCTGAACCTAAATTAAAGCATTAAACAAACAACCCTGTAACAAAGCAGGAAGTCATTGAACTGCCAAAATGCAACAGCAATTGAAGATGTAACTTATGACTTCTTTAAAAACATCAAGCAATGAACATTCGATGCTTCAAAGACTTCTTTACATGGAGACTGTCGGCTCTTGAAGTTCATTGCCCGACAACCATAAGGAAAACTAGCATCATGCGTAATAAAATAATGTATGCATTGTAAACATTCTGGTGTTGCAGACTTATTCACTGCTTAAGCACTCGGCTTCCGGCCTGGGGCTTTAGGAGGAATAGTGCCTGCGATACGACATAACATGCCTTCAACAGGTTTTTCATCTACAAACCTAGTCACACTGCACCGAGAAATCTCGCCACGCTCTGAAAGATCAATTAACGTAGCTCGCACACTTTCAAGCGGTATATCCATTGCCGCAGCTATTTCCCAGTCGACTTTCTGCCCGTGCCTCTTCAAGTACTGAAGGATTTGGGTTGCGTGCATATTAAATCCCTTTGTTAATATGGAAAAAGGTAAAGCGGACACACTGTAAAGGCCTGAATTCTACACCCAACTAAAAATAAAAAGCGGCAACATCCCTGTCAGCCGCTTTTGTATTGGAGCCCAACCTGTGAGTCGAACATAGCATCAACAGATTACTACCCATAATTCAGAGCACTACAAATAACCATTGCGTTACTTTACAATAGCTTAGTATATATCACATACCATATTTAGTCATTGAACTACGACTGTGTTGAAGTATAGTTTTTACTAAAACTAAAAATTCATATAGATCCAACAATTACTAGTCATTGGAGACTACTACTTACATGCTCACTAGCGAGCAAACTATAAAGATAAAAAAGCTAGCAGTAATGCCGGCTTTTTTATCGCCCCCTCTGTGAGTCAAACTTAACACCAGCGGATTATCATTAGCAACGTTATTATTAAAATAACCATGACAAATCCATTACAG